>JAKAUH010000028.1 GCA_021818605.1 Planctomycetota bacterium | reverse complement strand
GCCGAACAGGTTACGATCCCGCTACAGCAAGGCGACGCTCGGCAATTCGGGGTAGGACCCGGCGGGCGGGTCGTCATCAGGCTCGATAGGCGACCCATCGTCGATCAGCAGGACCTCGGCCTGAAAGCCGCGCGCTGCCAGCGACTCGTCAAGTGCCGGCAGCAGCAGGGCGAGCGACTCCCAGTCGTTGAAGACCGGCATCAGGACGACGATCGGCCCGGCCTCGTCGGGTGACGCGAACTCGTCGATCGGCGCGAACGGCTCGCCGAATGGTCCCGGTCCCGAGGCTTGCAGATCGGGCTCGGCCTGGTTGCGGGTTCGCGGCCGCGACCCGTGAGGGCGATCCATCCGTTGCCCGCCTCGACGACGCTCCATGTCGTCCACCTTTCTCACAAGGGTTCGCCAGGATCTTCGTAGCGCTGCCGATCGATACTCACTCCGTTGCCGATGCCGGTTTTCCGTTCACACCGTCATTCCAGGCCGTGCGCGAACCGGTCAAGCCCGGGGCCGTTGTACGCCTCCAGAAGCGATAGTTAATCGCATCTGGAAACATCTGGTCGTCCGGCTTGAAGCCCAGTCGCTCCAGCGCCTTCAGATCCAGGTGACCGTTCCAGTAGTCCTTGACCTCGATGACGTAATCGGCGGACCGCATTTCGTCCACCACGCGCCTCGGCATCTCCTTGGGCCAGAATCCGTTCTCGGCGTGCGCATCCATCTCGCCGAAGAGTGCGAGGCCGGCGTAGGACCGGGCGAACAGCGGGATCGTCGGATCCTCGGGGCAGATCACCTTGCCGGGCAACGACGCGGTGGCGGCGATGACCTTGTCGTAGGACAATGCCCAGGATGGGCGTGCCACGAAAAGGTAAGATCGCGGGAAAATCGTCAGCAGCAGTATCGCCGCGGCGAACGAGCCCATCGTGACACGGCCACGCGGGGACTGCATGCTCCGCTCCAGCCAGGCCAGAGCGTTCGGCAGCCGCAGCCCGCAGAACGCCATCATGGCCAGCATCGGCGGCAACATGCTGTTCGGTGTTCCTCCGAATTTCGCCTGCGCCATCGCGCCGGAGGGAAGCGCCACGATCAGGACGGCCAGCACCCAGGCCATGCGGGCGTCCTTGCGGATCGATCCGCCCTCCGCGACCAGCCACTCGCCGAGCAGGATCAGGAACAGTGGTGATTCCAGCAGGAACACGCGGGTCAAGGCGGCCGCTCGTGTCCAGGAGATCCGGAACGATGCGGGCACCTCGATCATGTAGTGGTAGATCGCCGGGCAGAATGCCTTGAGCCAGAAGACCGTCCCCGCCGCGGCTGCCAGTGGCACCAGGGCCAGCAGAATCTCCTTGCGCGATGGCCAGCGCCCCCGCAGCGCCAGCACAATCGCCGGCACCGTCGCGAAGACAAGCGTGGTTTGCTTGAAGAAGAAGCTCACGATCAGCCAGGCCGTCCCCAGCAGCACCCACCATGTCCCCCGGCGCTCCATCCCGCGGTACAGGATCACGAGCGCGACCGAGCCGAGGAACAGAGCCGTCATGTCCGGCCGGTTCTCGCGGTAATACTGGAACGATCGGTGGTTGCAGCCCAGGAGAGCCGCCCAGACGATCATCGTCGTCCAGGCCGAGCCCTTCGTCCGCATGCACAGGGCGATCAGGGTCACCAGCGCGAGCGCCGAGAGCAGGGTGAGGATCCGACCCGCGATGTTGCTCGGGCCGAACCAGCGGAAGACCTCGCCCTGGAACCAGGGCGCCAGCGCCCCGTAGAAGTGCGTGGCATGCCCATCGGCCGCAAGTTCGTAGACTGGCAGGCCGTGGAGGCTCCGCCAGGACTCGACGACCTGGATCGCCTCCCAGGGACTGCACGGCGCATGCGTGGGGACCAGCCGAGCCAGGTTCAGCCCGTTGATCCCGCAGATCACGATCGCGGCCAGGATCAGTGGCGCGCGAAATGTCCACCTCGGCGCCCCGCCGAGCGCCGCTCCCTCGATTTGTTCCCGCTCCATGCTGCTGTCCTCGACATCCGTGTTGCGAGCCGGGTGCGGTAGATGCGACCCGTCAGCGAAGCGACTCATCCGATGAGTATCGCAGCGGTCGGTCAGCTTGAAGGAATGCGTTGTACCGCAGTATCGCACCGGCAGCAAGACGTCTTTTTCAGTCAGTTGCGACGGGCCACAGCCGGGCTGCGGCGCCGTCGCGGCCTCGATCGGCGATCCGGCGTCGCGCAGACACCGGCCGGCCTCAGACCCAGCCGTGGCGCTTGCGCAACCACCATTCGAGGGTCAGGATCGCGGTGAAGATCAGCAGGAAGGGCCAGTTGTCCCAGACCCGATGCTCCTTGGTGGTCACATAGTCGGTATAGCCCGCGCGGTCCAGGCCCTTGAGGTACGTTCCGAGCCCCTCGTGCGTCACCGTCTCGCCCTCGGTGACGCGGGCGATCTCGCGGGCGAGATTCAGGTCGGCCGAGGGGTTCTCGAGCTCGCGGTCGTCCTGGTAGACGAGGAATCGCGCCGAGTCGTGGCCGATCTCCTCCTTGTCGCGGAAGGCGGTCACGGTGACCGAGTAGTTGCCGGGCTCGCCGATCTTGTCGACCGCATAGATCGAACCCCTCCCCTCATCGATTTGGTTGTAGACGTCCAGGGGCACGCTGAGCGGAGGGTCGGCCTTCTCACGCTCGATCCTGGCCTCGAAGCGGACGTTCGGGATCGCCTGGCCCTTGGCGTCGCGCGCGGTTGCGGTCAGCTCGATCTTCTCGCCCGCGGCGATCCGCCGGCGGTCGAGCGTCACCTTCACCTTGTTGTCACCCTCGTTCTCCTTGTGGGCCAGCCAGAAGACGACCTGTCTCCAGAACTTCCGGTGCGCCAGCCGGCCCTCCTCGCTGGATCGGTACCAGACCCACGTGTCGCCGCCGTAGGCGATCGAGCGGCCCTGGCCGACGTCCATGCTGACCAGAAGCGGCATCGGGTTCGGCGCCGGGGTCTCGGCCAGGACCTTGGCGCTCTGCTTCACCTCGCCGAACAGGTTCGTACCGGCGATCGGCCGCATCGCGTCCCAGATGCGCTGGGTGTCGGTGCGGTTGGAGCCGACCTGGAGGAGGAAGTTGTCGAGTCCCAGCGTGTTGGGGACGAACTTCACACCGACGTCGGGCTCGTACTGGCCGTCGCCGAGGTGGACCTGCACGGGCAAGATCTCCGCCAGCGGCGTCTCGCCCCAGCCGCCGTCGCCGAAGCTGGAATGGCCGCCGAGCATCATCAGCCCGGCCCCCTTGCGCACCGCCTCGGCCAGCAGGCGCTGCTGCCGGGTCGTCAGGTAGTTGGCGGGCAGGTCGCTCAGGACGTAGGCGTTGTACTTGCCCTGCGCGAATTCCCCGTCGGAAACCTCTCCCTTGTCTCCCTCGGCCGGCTTCTTGATGATCTCGGCATCGACGTGGATGTCCTGCGACGTCATGAGCGAGAGCATCATGAACTTGTAGTCCCACGACCAGTTCGACCCCTGGAGGAACTTGACGTTCAGGCCGCCGCTGAGCACCGAGATGAACGTGCTGATCTGGTTGTTGGCGGTGAGCAGCTCTCCTTCCTGCGGCGAGACCTTGAGCGTGAGCTTCTTCTCGCCGGGTGACTTGGGGATGTACTTGATCCCCGAGATCGGCACGACGCTCGAGCCCTCGGGGACCTTGACCCTGGCCCGGGCGATCGGGGCGGGGTCATCCTCGACGAACAGCTCGACGTCGAGGGTCTGGTTGGCGAACCCGCGGGCCATCAGCGTTCCCTTGACCTCGAGCTCGTTCTTCACGAACACCGTCGGCCCCGCGATGATCTCGCGGAGGATCACGTCGCGCGCGCCGGTCTTGGCGTTCTCCGTGCCGAGGCCGACGGTGACGACCGGTACGCCCTTGGCCTTCATCTCGCGCGCGGCCGTCATCGCGTTGACGCCGGCGTTGGAGGCGAAGTCCGACAGCATCACGATCCGCGCCAGCTTTCGTCCCGAGTTCTCGTTCCGCTTGTAGACCGCGAGCATTGCCGAGCCCACCGCCGAGGTCTTCCCCTTCGGCTCGGCCCTGGGCGACAGCTCGCTCTCCTTGGGCTCGGCGACGGCCGAGTCGAAGGCGTAGAACTTCGCGTCGTAGTTCGGCCCGAGCGTTTTGGCCTCCTCGCGGGCGCGCTCGACGGCCTCGGTGGCGACTGACCAGCGGGACCGGCCGTTGACCTCGTCGCTGATCGTCATGCTGGTCGAGCGGTCGACCAGGAAGACGATCGAGGCCTGCTGCTTCTGCTTCTCCTTGAGGGCGAC
>JAKAUH010000507.1 GCA_021818605.1 Planctomycetota bacterium | reverse complement strand
CGATTGCCATCGATCCCGAGTCCACCCGCGAGATCACCCCAGACCATGCAAGCAGCAAAATTAACAGAATCCACGCAGGCCGACCGCAAATTGGGTTCGTTTTGCGCAAATCCCGGTCCGGGCAGGCAACTTCATGAACAGCCGAACATAAAATTGGGTTCGTTTTACCGTTTTCCACCCTTCGGCGCCGACTTTCGTCGCTTCGGCGCCGAAGATCCGCGACTTCGGCGCCGACTTTCGGCGCTTCGGCGCCGAACCACTTCATGAAGGAACGATGAAGATTGGGTTCGTTTTCGCACGCGCAGGTGTCGCCGACGCCCGGTCGGCTACATGCAATTCTCGCTGGAACCGACCGCGAGCCCGGCGCAACCGGGCGCCGGGCGGTGCGTCGGGGCGAATCCGTCGCGGGGTGATGCATGGTGGTCCCTGGTTGATCGTCGCCTGGGTGTGCTCAGTTCCTCTACCCAGATAATCAACAAAATGACGGCACTTTTTGCGCAAATCTCGGTATAGATGAAATCGCTCCCCCCGGGGCCGCCGCGGACTTCTTCGACGAGCTCGACCGCCACGGCATCCCGATCGAGGTCCCGGACGTCCCGGCGGCCAACCGGATGGTGAATGTGATTCGCCGGACCGAGGTGAAACCGCGGGCGAAGTCCAGAACCTGAGCGGCGAGCGGGAGGCCTCGACGAGTCGGATCACTCCTCGACCGCGTCCTCATTGCGATGCGGGTGGATCTCGTTCGTCTCGAGGCGCTCGACGATCTGGGGGGCGTGATCGATCTCGACGCCGATCCAGTGCCGATGGCGGTCCTCGCAGACGCGGAACGTGGTGCCGCTGCCGCCAAATGGGTCGAGCACCAGGTCGCCGGGCACGGTGGACATCTCGATCACGCGGTCGAGGAGCTTGGTCGACAGCGCATTGGCCTTGCGGCGGCCCGACTTGAACTTGCGGTGCCGGACCGGCGGGATGTCGGTCCAGACGTCCTTGAGCGTGATGCCGTTCGGGTGCAAGGCCCGGCGGTGGCCGCCGTAGTCCTTCACCTCGCCGCCGCAGTGGCGGCAGGTCTGCACGGGCGTCCGGATGCGCCGGAATGTTGCGGGTTTTCCTTTCGAATAGTAGAGCAGGCTGTAGTGGCTCGGATGCAGCCGCCCGGCGATCGGTAGCGAGGCGCTCATCTCGACGGCGATCCAGTGGCGGAACGTCAGGCCCAGCTCGGTCAGGTGCGCGCCCAGCAGGATGTTCCACCGCGGCAGGTTGTACACGAAGATCGAACCGCCCGGCCTCAGCACGCGGACGCACTCGCCCAGCCAGCGGCGGCACCAGGCGAGATAGGCGTCATCGGGGCGGAGGTCATCCGTGCCGGCGCCGTATTCCTTGCCGAGATTAAAAGGCGGGTCGGCGAACACCGTGTCGACGCACGAATCGACCAGCCGCGGCAGGACGTTCAGGCAGTCATCGGCGAACAGGGCGCCCCGCGCGGTCGAGTGAACCGGCGCGATCCCGGCGCCCGGTTTGAGGTAAGGCGCAACGTCGAACCGCGCGTGGCCCTTGTGGCTAGCGGGGGTCGATCGTCCGTTTTCTGAGGTCGTCGAAGGGCTCATCTGCGTGATTCTATCCGATCTACTGGACTCGTCGACCGCCCGGCGAATGCGGCCGACAAGCATCATGCCGGCGACGCGGGGCGGAGGCAAGCGGCCATCGGGGTTCAGGATCACCCTCAACATGACGCGACCGGCGGCAGGCCGCCCAGGCTTCCCAGCGTCCTTGAGGAGTACGTCCAGGATCTGTCTCGCGCGGAGTCGCGAAGACCTCGAAGCAGAAAGGACGAGGATGCTGCCCACGGCGCGGCGAGCCCCAGAGTCATCGCGGCTGACGCGACGGGATATCGGTCTTACCGCTTCCCTGATAGGCTTGGATGGGATCTATCTCGCGCGGAGACGCGGAGATCGCGGAGTTCCCGGGCGCGCGGACGATCCCCGGCGCACGGCGGCTCGCACCGTTCCGATTTCTCCGCGCCCTCCGCGGCTCCGCGTGAGATCGGATTCTCAACGAACACTGTTACGGCCATGCGAGAATCACCTTGAATCGACTCTATCTCACGCGGAGACGCGGAGATCGCGGAGGAGAGCGGTAGGCAACGGGATCTCGACGAGATATTCAGGGGAAATCGTCGATGCGGCGTTGAAGATCCATCGGGCTCTCGGGCCGGGCTTGCTGGAGTCTGTCTATGAAGCCGTCCTGGCTCGCGAACTGGTGCGCCGAGGACTGCGCGTGGAGCGACAAGTCGTCGTTGCGTTTGAGTTTGATGGCCTCTACTTCGATGAGGGGTTTCGGGTCGATCTCCTTGTCGAAAGCGTCATTGTGGTCGAGCTGAAATCCGTCGAGCAGCTCGCCCGCGTGCACTGGAAGCAGGTTTTGACTTATCTGCGGCTGCTCAGGCTTTCGCTGGGGCTCTTGATCAACTTTGGGGGCGCAACGCTCAGGGGGAACTCCCATCGGGTCGTGAACGGCTACGTCCCATCCCGGCCCGAGGCATCGCGACTGCGCGTGAACCGGCCGGACGCCGCCTCACCCGGCAGCTCGACGTTGGAGAGCCCACAGCATGACAGTTGACGTGCCTCCGCTCTCCGCGCTCTCCGCGGCTCCGCGCGAGACCGTATGGCGAAGACAGCTCGCGCGGAGCCGCGGAGAGCGCGGAGGCTGCGTGACTCAATCCGCATCGGAACCAGACTCCTCGTGCCTCATTCTCTGCTGCCTCCCCTCCGCGTTCCGCCGCTGCCTGGGAGGCCCTAACAAAATGGGGACAGGCACCTCGAAGACTCGGAGCCAGTCCCCATTTTGTTAGGGCGAGTAAGGTCAAGTGGGACCATTTGGCTCCCGGCCCTCTCCGCGATCTCCGCGGCTCCGCGCGAGGTGAGATCGCTTTCCGACTGGTACACACTCCAATGATGACACGACGCCGCTCCACGATCGCCGGAGGAATGATTCTCATCCTCGTGGTGGCGCTGGTCCTCGCGGTGTTCCGGCTGGGCTCGTGGGCCGGGCTGGGTACGCTCGTGCCGTTCGGCTTCACGGCGATACTGGCGCGGATCAGGTCCGGGCCGGGGCGGCCGGACTACCGGCCGACGCTCTTGATCGCCGTGGCCGGGACGCTGCTGATCCCGTTCCTCGTCGCCATCGCGATCAACTATGCGATCTGGGGATACTTCCTCGACCGGCCCCGCCTGGACCATCGGATTGCCGAGGCCGTCCGGGTCGAGACGATCACCCACGTCGAGACGCTCTCCGCGCGCGACGGCAAGCTCACCTTCCTCGGCACCCCGGTTGAGGACATCGAGTCGTATCTGGGAAGACCCCACCGGCCCGACGGCGATTACTACGAGCTCGACGGGCGGATCCTCCGGGCCCTGAAGGAACGGCGGGCGCTGCCGACTCCCTGGCCGGCCCCGTCGATGTCCGCCGAGCGCCTCCTGACCGCCTACCGGCTGCTGGAGGACTCGGGCCGGTTGGAGGACGGTGCGCCGGGATACGACAATGCCAGGAAGCTACGCGGTATCCTGGTTGAGGCCACTGATCGCGATGGCCGCCGGTTGCTGTTTGCCGGGGTCAGCGGCGGCGAGGTCTCGAACGACCACTATCCGTATTATGAATTCCTCTTCGCCGACGAACCGGCTGGCGGACCTGCGCGGCTGCTGTCGTTCCAGCGATTCTATTATGACGTCGCGGGCATGGAAGGGATCGAATGGCCGGCCTTCTTCGTGATTCTCGCGTACCTGCTGTTCATCCCGACGCTCGTCGTCCAGACGATCGTCGCGTTCATTCTGTGGCGAGGCCGGCGGCGGAGGGCGCGGGCCGCCGATGCAGCCGGGTGCGCGGCATCGGCTGAAGCCAATGAATTCGACGGCCGCGGGTGAAGGTGCCAGGATGGTCTTTGACGCGGGGAGACCCGGGGTTAGAATGCCGGTCCAGGAGGTCTTCTTCGCCGTGGCCGTCGTGGCTGATGAACGCGCGTCATTTCTCTCAAGCCGCTGCGGGATTTCTGGGCGCAACACCCCGACGCCGAGAAACCGCTACTGGCGTGGCATCGCGAAACCGAACACGCCCAGTGGGACACGTTTGCCGACGTGCGGGACGCCTACCCGCATGCCGACAAGGTGGGGAGATTCATCGTCTTCAACATCGGCGGCAACAAGTACCGGATCGTCGCGTCGATCCACTTCAACCGCGGTAAGGTCTACGTGCGTCACGTCACGTGCTGACACACCGGGAATACGACCGCG
>JAKAUH010000748.1 GCA_021818605.1 Planctomycetota bacterium | reverse complement strand
GGCGTCGGCCGTTGCAGCCGGGCCCGAGTTGGGTTAATCTGGCTCGTGGCGGCTCCGACAGTTGTCTTTCGACGGTGAACGAGGTGAAGACTTGCTGGGCCAGGACGTCATCGCTCGGTGGGCGGACCTGCTCGTGAACTACTGCCTGCGGGTGGAGCGGAGCGAGACGATCACGATCGGCTCGTCGCTCGAGGCCGCCACGCTGGTGGACGCCACGGCGCGCGGGGTGATCCTGCGCGGGGCGAACCCGCTGGTGCGGATGGAGATCCCCGGATTGATGGAGTTCTTCCTCGAGCACGCCGACGACGAGCAACTCGCGTACCTGCCGGCCTGCACGATGGCCGAGGCTAAGGAAGCCGAGGGGCGGATCCGGATCGCCTGCGAGGGCGATCCCGCCGCGATGAGCCGGGTAGATCCAAAACGGCAGGCGATCTACGAACGGGCGCGAGATCCGGTCCGCCGCGCCGCGCGGCAAAAGCGCTGGGTCCTGACCCAGTTTCCCACGCGGCAATCGGCCGAGGCCGCCGGGATGTCGCTGGCGGAATACGAGGTGTTCGTCGTCGCCGCGATGTTCCTCGACCGGCCCGATCCGACCGCGGCCTGGGTCGAGCTGGGCCGCCGTCAGGCCGGGCTGGTCGAATTCATGACGGGCGTCCGAAATCTGCGCATCCAGGGCGAGGGGACCGACCTGAGCCTCTCGGTCGCCGGTCGCACCTGGATCAACTCCGACGGCCGGCGCAACATGCCGTCGGGCGAGATCTTCACCGGCCCGATCGAGGACTCGGCCACCGGCCGGCTGCGGTGCGGGTTCCCCGTCTGCCGCGACGGCCGCAGACTTGTCGGCATCGAGCTCGAGCTGAAGGACGGCGCGGTCGTCGCGGCGAGGGCCGATGAGGGCGAGGATTACCTCAAGGCGATGCTCGAGCTCGACGACGGCGCCCGGCGCCTGGGAGAACTCGGCATCGGGCTGAACTTCGGCATCGATCGATTCACCGGCAGCATCCTCTTCGACGAGAAGATCGGCGGCACCGTGCACCTGGCGCTCGGCCAGAGCTATCCGGAGACCGGCGGCACGAACACCTCGGCCTTGCACTGGGACCTGATCGTCGACACCCGGTCGAACGGCCGGATCCTCGCCGATGGCCGCCTCGTGATGGAAAACGGACGCTGGCTCGTGGGTTGAACGACAGCAGTCGGCACCGAACTGGACCGGAGCCGACCGGATCGATCGGCAGACCATAATCACAGGGACAGCGCTATGCGACGCGGATCAGCACGACAGGGCCGATTCTGGTGGATGGCCTGCCTGGGCGCGGCGGCGATCGGCTGCCTGGCCGCCGGCGGGGCCTCGCGGTTGCTGGCGCAGGGCGCGGCGTCCGACGCGGCGCTGCGGGACCGGGTGAACCAGCTCGTCGACCGGCTGGGCTCGTACAAACCCGAGGCGCGGGACGCGGCCGCGGCCGCGCTCACGAAGCTCGGACCGAGGGCCCTGCCGCTCCTGCCCGACGCCGCCACGCTGCCGGCCGGCGAGAAGAAGGACCGGATCGAGAAGATCCGCCAGGCCCTGCGCAAGGCGCAGGACGACATCAACCCCGGTGCCACCCGGGTCACGATCCAGGGCAAGGGCATCCGCCTCAGCGAGGCCCTCCAGCAGGTCCAGAAGCAGACCGGCAACCCGCTCTCCGACATGCGCGAGCAGCTCGGCGCCGACCCGACCAATCCCGCGCTCGACCTGGACCTGCGCGACAGGCCATTTTTCGAGGCGCTCACCGAGATCGCCCGCAAGGCCGAGGTCGGCCTGGAGTTCGCCTCCGGGGATGGCTCGATCGGCATCAAGCCGGCCATGCCCGGCGAGAAACGCGCGCCCGTGGAGCTCACCGGGCCGTTCCGCATCGAGATGAAGCAGATCGGGCTCAACCGCGACTTCGCGTCGGGCAACGCGTTTGCCTCGCTCCAGCTCGAGGCCGCCTGGGAGCCGCGCCTCCGCCCGATGCTACTGAAGCTCAAGTCCGACAGCCTCAAGGTCGTCGACGACAGGGGCCGTGAGGTCAAGCCCGAGATGGGCGGCGAGTCCGAGGAGGTCGTCATCCGGCCCGAGAACCCGATGGCCGAGATCAACATCAACCTCAAGGCGCCCGAGCGCTCGGCCACGACGATCAAGAGCCTCAAGGTGAAGGCCGAGCTGACCATTCCCGCCGGCATCAAGGTCTTCCGCTTCCCCAGCCTGGCGCAGGAGAACGTCAAGCAGAAGCAGGGGGACGTCTCCGTCACGCTCCAGGACACCGAGGTCGACGAACAGGCCTGGAAGGTCCACGTCGAGCTCGTGTATCCCGGCGAGGGGCCCGCCTTCGAGAGCTACCGCCAGGGTCTCTTCAACAACCGGATCTGGCTCCAGCGGGCCGACGGCTCGCGGTTCGAGCAGAACGGCGGCTTCAGCAACACCGGCTCCGACGGCGGCAGGCTGGGCTTCGAATACCTCTTCGTCGACGCCCCCGGCAAACCGGCTGACTATCAGCTCGTCTACGAGACCCCCAGCAAGGTCATCACGATCCCGCTGGAGTTCGAGTTCAAGGACATCCCGCTGCCGTGAACCGCGAACACCACCGCCGCAGCTCGATGGTCCAGAGTAACCGCGAAGGCCGCGAGATCGAGACAGGCCGCATTGCAGGATTCTCTTGTTCGGGTATTTCGCGGTTCTCTTCCTCGTCTTCCTGTTCGAATCCTCAAGGATCAGTCCGCCGTTGGAGTCTCGAGGGGTTCGAGTGCCGGCCGGCGGGGTGCGCGGCGGGGCGATTTGAAAGCGGTGCGTTCGAGCGCGTATTTCTGAAGCTTCTGCGTGACGCTCCGCCTGGAAAGGCCGCAATGGCGGGCGCACTGGGCGACGTTGCCCCGGTACTGAGAGAGCAGGCGAGTGAAATACTCGCGCTCGACCTGGCCGATTAGCTCGTCGGTCAGCTCGGGTAGCGGGCGATTGATGTCGATCAGCGCGTTGTCGCGATGGGTGGCCGCGACGCGGGGCGCCACGGACTCAGGCAGGTCCTCGCGGCGGAGGGTCGAGCGCTCGGCGAGGGCGACGCCGGCCTTGATGGCGTTCTCCAGCTCGCGGACATTCCCCGGCCAGGTGTGGCGCAAGAGGGCCTGCATCGCGTCGGAGGCGATCTCGGTCACCTTCGTCAATCCCTCAGAGCGGTGCTGCTGGAGGAAGTGCATCGCGAGAAGCGGGATGTCCTCGGATCGCTGCCGGAGCGGCGGCAGGTCGATACGGATCACGTTCAGCCGGTAGTACAGGT
The DNA here is from genome assembly GCA_021818605.1 of Planctomycetota bacterium. Lineage (GTDB taxonomy): Bacteria > Planctomycetota > Planctomycetia > Isosphaerales > Isosphaeraceae > JAKAUH01. The sequence continues at coordinate 995 of JAKAUH010000748.1, read as the reverse complement.
CGGGCCGGAACCGGCCGGCCTTCATCTCATCCTCGAGGATCTTGTGACTGGCCGCGATGATCCGGACATCCACCTGGATCGTCTCGGTGCCGCCGACTCGCTCGAACTGCCCCGTCTGGAGCACGCGGAGCAACTTGGATTGCAGGGAACGCGGGATGTCACCCGCCTCATCCAGCAGAAGCGCTCCGCCGTTGGCCAGCTCGAACCGGCCGATCTTCCGCCGCTCGGCGCCGGTGAACGCCCCCTTCTCGTGGCCGAACAGCTCGCTCTCGAGCAGCGAATCATTCAGCACGGCGCAGTTGAGCGCCACGAACGGCCCGTTGCGGCGGGTGTCGGCGGCGTGCACGGCCCGCGCGACCAGCTCCTTGCCGGTGCCCGTCTCCCCCTGGATCAGCACGGTCGAGCCGATCGGACCGACCTGCTCGATCAGGTCGAAGACCTTGCGCATCTTCGGGCTGCGCGAGACCATCGTGTGGAAGTGATAGCTGTCCGTCGCGTGCTTGCGAAGCTGCTCCAGCTCGTCGATCAGCTCGCGGCGCTCGAGAATCCGCTTGACCAGGAACCGCAGCCGCTCGGGGTCATACGGCTTGGTGATGAAATCGTCCGCGCCGGCCTTCATGGCGCGCAGCGCCTCGGTCGGGTCGCCGAAGGCTGTCAGCACGATCATCCCCACCGGCAGCCGCTCGTCGCGCACCCTGGCCAGCAGGTCCAGCCCGCTCAGCTCGGGCATGCGCAGGTCGGTGATGACCAGGTGATACTTCCTCGTGCGAAGCTCGTCCCAGGCCGTCCGGCCATCGGGGACGGTCTCGATGTCGTAGCCGTCGACCTCGAGCACCATGCGAAGATGGTTGCGGTTGAACTCCTGATCGTCCACGGCGAGGATGCGGCGTTTCATGCGGCTTCACCATCCCTGTGTTGATTCCTGGACCGCGCTGCGGATCAGATCGCCTGGCCCGGTCTCTTCCTGAGCTGTTCTCTCGTCAGATCTCGTCGTG
>JAKAUH010000410.1 GCA_021818605.1 Planctomycetota bacterium | reverse complement strand
CACGACCCCGCCCGGCCGGGACTTGCCGGCTCTGCAGAAGCCCCGCCGCCGACGGACGTCCCCCGCTAAGGTCTTCGGAGCCCTGCTGGTCGTCGCGCTCGTCGTGGGCGGTGTGACCATCTACATGGTCCCCGGGGCACGGAAGCCGTTCCGGAGCCTGATCGCGGGCGAGACGGCCCGCGTCCTCACCTACGAGGTTCACCCCGCCCCTCTCGAGATCGCCGTCGAGGAGCGGGGCAGCCTCGAAAGCTCGAGCAACTCGGACGTCTATAACCAGGTCGAGGGCTCGACCACCATCATCCGCATCATTCCCGAAGGGACCCGGGTCAAGAAGGGGGATCTCATCTGTGAGCTGGACTCGGCGGCTCTCCGCGACCAGCTCGTCAACCAGAAGATCACCACCAAGAGCGCCGAGGCCAACTTCCTCAACGCCAAGCTGACACGCGAGGTCGCCGAGATCGCCGTCCGCGAGTACGTCGAGGGCGTCTATGTCCAGGAACTCAACTCGCTCGAGAGCGACATCAAGCTGGCCGAGAGCGAGATGGCGCGGTCCCAGGACCGGCTCGACTGGGCCCGTCGCATGTTCGACAAGGGGTATGTCGCGCTGGCGACCAAGACCTCGGAGGAGCTCAATTACAAGAAGACCCAGATTACTCTGGAGACGGCCCAGCAGAAGAAGTCGGTGCTGGTCAAGTACACCCGCGACAAGACCATCAAGGAGCTCGAGAGCGAGGTCAAGAAGGCCCACTCGGACGAGCTGGCCAAGGAGGCGACCTGGCAGCTCGAGAAGGGCAAGGAAGCCAAGCTGGAGAAGCAGATCAAGAATTGCAAGATGACCGCCCCGATCGACGGCCTGATCGTCTACGCCAACGACCCCTCCCGCATGTTCGGCAGCAACCAGTCGCAGATCGAGGAAGGCGCCACGGTCCGCGAGCGGCAGAAGATCATCAGCATCCCCGACATCAGCAAGATGCAGGTCAACGCCAAGGTCCACGAGTCGCAGATCTACCAGATCCACCCCCAGCTCAAGGCGCAGATCCGCATCGACGCCTTCGCCGATAAGCAGCTTTCGGGGACGGTCACCGATGTCGCCCCACTGCCGGACGCGGGCAACGTCTTCAGCTCGGACATCAAGGTCTACACCACCCGGATCCAGATCGACGACCCGCTCGAGAGCCTCAAACCGGGCATGACCGCGCAGGTCAAGATCCTGGTCGACCGGCTGGACAACGTGCTGAGCGTTCCCGTTCAGGCCGTTCTCCAGTATAAAGGTAAGGACCACGTGACCAAAAAGGTCGGCGATCGATACGAGCGGGTCGAGGTGACCCTCGGGGCCTCCAACGACCGGCACGTGCAGATCCTCAAGGGCCTGTCCGACGGTGACGTGGTCGTGCTGAACCCGACCTCACTCATGACCGACCAGGAGAAGGACGAGGCGTTCCGCACGGCCAAGGAGGCTCAGAAGAACTGGGGGGCCGGCGCGCCGGGCGCGGGAGGACCTCCGGGCAAGGCTGGAATTCCTGGAAAGGGAGGACCTCCGGGCAAGGCTGGAATTCCTGGAAAGGGAGGACCTCCGGGCAAGGGCGCCCGTCGCGGACCGGCCTGGATGCAGAAGGTCCCGCAGGCCGAGCGGCGCAAGCTGTTCACGGCCCCCGACGACGAGAAGCGTGAGATCCTCAAGAAGGCCGGACTCTCCGATGCCGACATCAACCAGGCGATCGAGGGGATGAAGAACTTCGGCGGCGGCGGTTTCGGTGGTCGAGGCGGCGGCGGCGGTGGCTTCGGTGGCGGCCGGCGCGGCGGACCCCCGGGAGGCGGAGGCGGAAACCAGTGAGTGAACATTTGAATGGGACCACGCCGGGCAGCAAGCCGATCGTCAAGCTGGTCGACGTGGTCAAGACCTACGTGATGGGCCACAACACGGGCGGCGGCGGGTTACTCCGCCGCCGGTCCCAGGCCGCCGCCAGCGTGACCGTTCATGCGCTCCGGGGCGTCTCGGTCGACTTCTTCCCGGGCGAGTACATCGCCATCATGGGGGCCTCGGGCTCGGGCAAGAGCACGATGCTGAACCTGCTCGGCTGCCTCGACCGGCCCACGAGCGGCGAGTACTTCCTCGGCGGCCGCGACATCGCCCAGCTCGACGATGACGAGCTGTCCGAGATCCGCAGCCGCTACCTGGGCTTCATCTTCCAGTCGTATAACCTGATCCAGCAGTACACCGTGCTGGAGAACATCCAGCTTCCGCTGACGTATCAGGGCAACGGCGAGATCACACCCGAGGCCGAGGAGCGCGCCGTCGAAGTGGCCACGCTCGTCGGCCTGGGCGATCGGCTCGACCACCGGCCGTCGCAGCTCTCGGGCGGCCAGCAACAGCGCGTGGCGATCGCCCGGTCGCTGATCAACGACCCCTATGTGATCCTGGCCGACGAGGCGACCGGCAACCTCGACACCAGGACCAGCCACGAAATCATGGAGATGCTCGGCAATCTCAACGACTCGGGCAAGACCATCATCATGGTCACACACGAGGACGACATCGCTGAGCACGCCAAGCGGATCATCCGGATGCGGGACGGCCTGATCATCGACGACGGCCCGAGCGCCCGGATGAAGACCGCGCAGGCCGCTCTCATGGGGACGGCCCACCTGGGTAGTGAGCCCGTCTGGAAGACTGACGGCTCGCTCCCGGACGCCGACGGAGTGGGGCCATTCAACCAGGAACTCACCCACTGATTGTCCGCCAGGAGCCGTGACCGGAAGGGGACTGGCCTGGCTCCCGCTCCTCGCGTTGCAAGTCCTTCCTATCAAGATTTGTCAGTTCATCGAGGCCGTTTCCTCGCAACGGGGTCGGGAAAGCCATGGGACGTATCTGGCGCGGGCTGAAGCTGGGAATGAAGAGCCTGCTGTTGCACAAGCTCCGGTCGGGCCTGACCGTGCTGGGCATCGTCTTCGGGGTGGCCGCGGTCATCTCGATGCTGGCGATCGCCGAGGGGACCAGCCGCGAAGCCAAGGAGCAGATCCGGGCCCTGGGAGCCACGAATATCATCGTTCGCAGTATGAAGCCGAGCGACGAGACCCTGGCCTCGAGCTCCGGCCGGCCCACGATGATCCTCAATTACGGCCTCAAGTACGCCGACTTCGACCGCATGGTGGAGACCATTCCGACCATCAGCAAGATCCTGCCGATCCGCGAGATTCGCAAGCAGATCCGCCACGGGCAGTACGCCTTGGAAGGCCTCGTGGTGGGGACGACTCACGAGTTCGCCGACTTCAACCTTCTGAGGATGGAAAAGGGCCGGTTCCTCACAGCGTCGGACAACGACACCTACCAGAACTACGTCGTGCTCGGCGCCGAGGCCGCCGCGACCCTGTTCCCCTACGAGGATCCGCTCAACCAGACCGTCCGCCTCGGTACGGATTACTACACTGTCATCGGCGTGACCTCTCGTCGGGCCAGCTCGACCGGCACCGTGAACAACCCGCTGGCCGCCAAGGACTACAACAAGGATGTCTACATCCCGCTCAACACCTGCAAGATTCGCTTCGGCGAGCGGATCATGGACAATCGATCGGGATCGCGGCAGGCCGAGGAGACGCAGCTCACCCAGATCACGATCCAGGTGAAGACGATGGAGGACGTGCTCCCAACCGTCCCGCTCGTCCAGGCGTCCTACGAGAAGTATCACTACAAGAAGGACGTTGAGATGGTCGTTCCCTACGACCTGCTCCTCTCGGCCGAGCGGCAGGCCCGGCAGTTCGCCATCATCCTGGGAACCATCGCCGCCATCTCGCTGCTGGTCGGCGGCATCGGCATCATGAACATCATGCTGGCGACGGTCACCGAGCGCACCCGCGAGATCGGCATCCGCCGCGCCCTGGGCGCCAAGCAGCGCGACATCACCCAGCAGTTCCTGATCGAGACCGTGGTGCTCTCGGGCGTCGGCGGGCTGCTCGGCGTCGCCGTCGGCTTCCTCATTCCGCTGTTGATCGTCTTCTTCGTTCAGGGGCAAAAGGCCATCGTGACGGGCTACTCGGTCATGCTGTCCTTCGGCATCTCGGTCGCCGTCGGCATCCTCTTCGGGATCTACCCCGCCCGCCGCGCCGCCATGATGGACCCGATCGAGGCCCTCCGCCACGAGTGATCGGACGTGGGGGGCCGCCGAGTTGAGAACTAGAGGTCTTCCGCGTTCCCCGGGATTCTCCCAGGCCGCAGTCGATGGGTGGTCCGTTCGAGCCACTCTACCGAGCAGGGCGGCACGTATGGCCGGGTTCGATTCGATGGGACTTGCGTAGCC
>JAKAUH010000111.1 GCA_021818605.1 Planctomycetota bacterium | reverse complement strand
CGAAGAGCCAAACGATCTGATCACCGCGTTGCGAACAAGGATCGGGCGCGCTGCCGTTTCGGCGATTGAAAGCGCTGCCAAATCCGAGATCGGTCCCACGCCAGGCCTCCGCGATTCCCAGGCATCCCAGGAGGGCGAATGCCGCCCACGCGGTCGTGGGGAAGAGATATCGCAGGTGGCCCAGGGCCAGTCGCGGGAACTCAGCCACGTCGCGGAACGGCACTCCGTACTGCCGCATCGATGAGAAGAGATAAGGAAGTCGATCCATGAAGAACGTGGCCGCCACCAGGCCCACGACGAGGAGCTGGATTACCAGGTTCTTGCGCTGGACGGCAGCGTCGACGGCCGAGTCCCGCGGGCCGAAGAGCCCCGGCACCGCGATGAACAGCAGGTAGGCGGGGAGGACCCAGTCCACGGCCATGTTGACAGTGTTCTCAAGCAGGAGGATCGAGGCCAGCACCGGCCGCGATCGAGGCCGGTGCCGCGAGGGCCCGCTCGGCGGCGACCAGGGAGGCGGCCACCAGGAGATTCATCAAGGTATAGCCGCGGGCCGACTGGCTGAAGACCACCACATACGGGTGATAGAAGGCGATCAGCGCCGTCGGGAGGGCGGTCGCGTACCACCTGCATCGCCAGCAGATGGCGGCCACCGCAAGGGCAAATGCTGCCGCGGCGATCAGCGCCGGCAGCCGGAACGCGACGACCTTCGGCCCGGTCAGGGCCAAGGCCACGTCCGACAGGAGGCTGTAGGCGACGTGATTATTGGGCTCCGCCCACCTCCCCAGACTGCAATACGTCCCGATAAGGAGCCGCATTGCGGAGGGAGTCCCGAGCCGTTCGACGTCGCCCAGCCTCTCGAGGCGGTGGCGGGAGCCGTCGCCGTTGACGCCGGCCCAGGTGTAATTCTGGAGGGTGATCAACTCGTCGATGTCGAGCCCCCGGCGAAAGCTCGGCTGGTAGTACCGGTCGTATGCGGCGGCCCCGAGCAGGACCGTGATGACCGCCATCACCGCCTTGGCTCCCCGGCATGGGGGGGCGACCGGCGGCGTGGGTCGGAGGGACGTCGAGTTCGGTCGCATCAGTGCTCCAGGTCGTTGGGGGGCCGTCGGGGTCCATATCGTAGGGCGCCAGCGCGGCAAGACCGGGCAGAAAGGACGGGCAGAAAGGACAGGCGCTTTTCCGTTGTGCTATGCCTCCATGACTGCGATACCGCATGACGTCTTCGGCGACGGTAATATGCTTATCCTTTTTCGTTCGTCTTTGTCGCTCTATGTCCTTTTTAGTTCTTTTTTGTTCCCCCCGTCGGGATGGTATCCGGCAGGCGGGCGACGGCCTCAGGGACGGCGTGCGCTCGACTCGGCCCGCCGGATACCACCTTCTTCATTTCCGCGCCGAGGCGGGCCACCGTGGTCAGGCTCCGTTGCCCGCGGCCGCCGCCCGGGGACGCCGCGGGGGCAGGATGTCCGCGACGGCGATCCGGCCGGCTTCCCGACCGTCGATCATCAAGGGCACCGACTGACCCTCGGCGAAGGTCTCGGTCGACGCGTATCCCTGCGGCCCCGGATGGGAGTAGACCTCGACCCCGCGGCCGTTGTCGTCCACAATCCAGCAGGCCGGGATACCCGCGGGCCCGTAGAGGCGGGTCGCATAGTCGCGGTCCTCGGCCAGGCTGGTGCCGGCGACCTCCACGACCAGGGCGATGTCCGCCGGGCCGGGGTGGCCTTCGAGGTAATCCTCGTTGACCCCCCGCGTGAGGCAGTGATCGGGCTCGGGCTCGCTGTCCTGGCCTGGGAGCCGGATGGGCTGGGCCGAACGCAGGTGCCAGCCGGGGGGCTTGATGCGATCGAGTTCATCCCGGGACCGATTGACCGCGACGACATGGGGGGGATTCTGGGTCATCTTCTCCACCAGGTAGCCGTTGATGAGATGGATCCGGTTCCGCGACGGGATCAGACCCGCGGCGACCATCCGCTCGTATTCGGCGAGGGTCATCCGATAGATCCGCGGCGGGAGCCAGCCCGGAAGCCCGGGCGAGGCCGGCGGCGTGGTCGAGGTGATCGTGGACATGGGATTGTTCCTCCCGTTCCGGTCTCGGGCCATGGTGGTACGGAGCGGGGCATCCTCGAGCGATGTAACGAGCCTCCGAGACCCGTTTGATCGCGACCTGATCCGCCGGCCATCCCCGATCCGGGCGATCCATGGAATCCCGCAAGCGTCTCATCATAATCATACCCGGCCAGCCGGTCGGCATGTAGGCGACGGCCAACCTAACTCGCCAGCCGGATCCGCCGAACGTCCGGGGGCATCCCAGATTCCAAAGATCCCCAAAAGAACAGGCCCTTTTCCGTAGATCCCACAAGGCCCAAAAGAGGCCAAAAAGAACAAAGAGGCCCAAAATGACTATTTTTGGGATTCCTGGCCGAAAAGTGCCTGTCCTTTTGGGAGTCCTTGTCCTTTTGGGAGTCCTTTTTGGGAGTCCACGCGGATGATTTCGTGATCCTGTGTCGGAGCCCGGAAGAAGCGAACCGAGCCCTGGCGATGGTGCAGGACTGGACGGCAGCAGCCGGCCTGACAGTGCATCCGACCAAGACGCGGGTGGTCAACGCGAAGGACACGCCCTTTGAGTTTCTGGGGTATCAATTCGAGGACGGCAAGCGCTATCCCCGTGCGAAGAGCCTGAAGAAGCTTAAGGACACGATCCGAGCGGCGACGAAGCGGAGTTCGGGCCAGAGCCTGAAGGCGATCATCGAGACGATCAATCCGACGCTGCGAGGCTGGTTTGGCTACTTCCAACACAGCTACAAGACGACGTTCGAGCCTCTGGACGGTTGGATACGGATGAGGCTGCGAAGCATCCTCCGGAAACGACTGGGCCTGGAAGGCCGAGGTCGCGGCGCGGATCATCATCGCTGGCGAAACGCCTTCTTTGCCAAGCAGAGGTTGTACAGCTTGAAGACAGCCCATGCGTTGGCGTGTCAATCCTTTCGAAGGTAAGACCACCGACGGGAGAGCCGTGTGCGGGATATCCGCCTGCACGGTTCGGAGGGGGGAGGGGCCGAACTCTCGGCCCTTCCTACCCCTATCGCCGTCCCGGTCCGCCCGGACGGACTGGACCGCACCGGACCGCACCGCACCGCACCCGAGTATTCACGGTTCGGCTGCGGGCGACTCGGGCGCAGGCAGCAGGCATGACGCGATGGGTCCTCGGCCCGACAGGAACCGCCGCCCGTGATAGGTTGAACAGATCGAGGAGAACCCGCCCGATGAATGCCCAATGACCCCAGAACCTGGAGCAGTTCGTCATGGCCCAGGTGGGCCGCGGTCGCTTCCGCTCGCCCGACCAGGTGATCACGGAAGCCCTGCGTCGGTTCCGGCAGCAGCAGCAGGAGGCCGAGGAGGCGCTCGCGTTCGAGGGGATTTACCAGGGCCTCGACGACATGCGATCCGGACGGGGCCGGCCCGCCGACGAGGTCTTCGACGGGATCCGGCGCGAGTTCAACCTTCCCCGCGACGCATGACCGACCGCATCGTCATCGAGCCGACGGCCGAGCGGGAGATCCGATCCGCGGTCCGCTGGAAGACCGAGCACGCCTCCCGCGCCGACGCGGCACGCTGGTAGAACGCAGTGCGTGGTAGAATCCATTCAGAGGGTCAGCCATGCCGATGCACGACTGGAAACGGGCTCCGCCCACGATCTACCACCACTTCCACCAGCAGTGGACGATTTCGATCTGCAATGCGCTCAATGCCGGACTGTTGCCGCCGGGTTTTTCCGCGCTCGTGGATCAGTACTCCTCCGGTCTTTATCCCGACGTGCTGACGCTCGAGCGCCGCGGCCCGAAGCCTTCCAGGCCCCGCGACGGCACGACAACGCTCGAGGCGCCCCGCACTCGGTTGATCGTCCAGCCCCGCGAGGGCCGGTTCCACGAGCGGGCCAACCGCGTGGTGATTCGCCACCGCCTGCATGACGTCGTGTACGTGATCGAGGTCGTATCGCCGGGGAACAAGGCCGGGACGATCGCCGTCCGGGAATTCGTGTCGAAGGCGGTCGACTTCCTCAGACGCGGGATCAACCTCCTGGTCATTGACCCGTTCCCGCTGGGACCCCAGGATCCCCGGTCGCTGCACCAACGGATCTGGGATGAGTTCGACGAGGGCGCGCCGTTCGAATGGCCCGCCGACGAGCCGCTTTTGCTAGCTTCGTACCGTGCCGCGGCGCCCCTGGTGGAATTCACCCCGCAGGCGTTCATCGAACCCCTGCGTGTAGGGGGCGAGCTGCCCGACATGCCGGCGTGGCTGA
>JAKAUH010000878.1:20093-22502 GCA_021818605.1 Planctomycetota bacterium | reverse complement strand
AATGCCCGTCGCCCTCGAAAAGCCGATTCCAGGCCCGCCGACTCGCCGCCGCGAGGGCCGTACTGATGCGACGCCATCGGCTAAGTTCACCCGGCCCACCCTCACCGGACCTGGCATCGCCCGCCTCGCGACTCCTCGGCATGGCCGCGCGCTCACTCGCCACGGCTGTCGTCGACGCACCCGCGCCCGCCCGGCCCTCCCTCCGATCGGTCCGCCAGGCTCTCATCGTCGTCGTGGTCTTGGTCATGGCTCTACCCTGTAACAAGTGAAGTCTCGAGTCGTGGTGATCCTGGATGTTCCTCGTCGTCCCGGCCTCGTGCCGCGCCCCGGACGCCTGCCTCGCCGCAGGGTGACATCGCCTGTGTTTGTGCCGGTCAAGATAAACAGACTAGCGACGACTTTGATGGCAATAATCGACTCGGCCTCCGCCGAGTGGAGACGGAACCAGACGGCCGGTTTCGTGGGTAACTCGCCACGGGGAATGAGGAATGCGGCTCCTAGCAGTTTCTGTGCCAACCGCGTTTCCCCCGGAAAGGGCGGAACCGCAGGGGGACGGCTTTGTGCGAAGGAGTCGACCCGGCGCTCGGCCCTCTGGCGGAACGCCCGGTCGCGAGGCAGGTGAGCCACCAGCCTCCGCCAGCCGCGAAGCCTGGCCCGCCATTCCGCCCGCAGGGGCGGCCGAGTCGGATGGAATCAGGCAGAGAACGACGGCGTTTTCCCAACACCTGATCGCGGCCGACAGCGCCGATTTCCGTCTACCGTCTTCTACAATGAAGCGTAGGTTACAACCTGGGCGCCGGGAAAACCGACTTGCGAGAAACAGGGAAAATGATGACGATGTCGCCCCGATCGGCCGATCGGTGTTGAGTATCGTCATCATGGCGACGCCGGAAACGGCACGGATCAGATGTTTCACCGGCGGTTTTCCGCGGGGTCACGACACAGGACCGAGCGAGTTCGGTCCATCCCCGAGGGCCCGCGACGACTGCGGACAGGTGCGGGCGCCGCGATTCAATGCGCGCGGGCCCGCCGATCGTCAGGCCGAACAGATCTTGCGAGGCCGATGACCATGAGAAGTCGAGGGCTGATGCGGCGCGTTGCCGGAGCAATTCTGATGTCAGCCTGCGCGGTATTGCCGATTGGTTGCGCGTCGGGGCCGCCCGCCTGGAGCCTGCCCAGCTTCTCGCAAATCTTCAAACAACCGCCACCACCGCCAAATCCGCTGCACGTCCCGCCCGGTGACTTCGAAAAGATGTGGGGTAAGGTGGTCGCCGAGGTCAACAAACACTTCCCGATCGCGTCCGAGAATCGACTGGCCGGAACGATCCGAAGCGACTTTCTGATGACCGGGACCCTCATCGAGCCCTGGACGCCCGATGCCGTATCGTTCTCCGACCGGCTCGAGGCGACCCTCCAGACCCTCAGAAAGTACGCTGTCGTGCACATCGACCCGGCGCCTGAGGGTGGCTACCTGGTCAAGGTGGAAGTGCACAAGGAGATCGAGGACATGTCCAAGCCGGCCATGCAGCCCGCTGGCCGGGCCGCGTTTTACAACGACTTCCCGGTTAACCGCACCCGCGAGATCGTCGGCGCGATACCCGCCGCGCTGGGATGGAACTATGTTGGCCGCGACACCAACCTCGAGCAGAAAATCCTCGGCGAGATCCGCGACGCGCTGCTGCTCTGAAGGTTCGAGGTTGCCCGGAAGACCGGGTCCCCCGCGAGTTTCGTCGTCTGCCCGACTTCGACGTCGGAACGCCTGCGTTGGCCGACCATCTGAACAACGCGAACGCGGGCTTCCATGCCCGCCGTCTCACTCCTCGATGATCGGACGGGCCGATCAGTAAGCGTTGAATGTCCAGTAGGCGCCGTAACCGGCGATCCCGATCCACTGGATCGTGGGATCGAGCAGTGCGGCGCGGTGGGCTGGCGAGGCCATCCACATTGACTCCACACCAGGGAACCCGCCCATGGCCGAGTTCTGCCGCCGGGCCGGGCCCATCACGTAGTGCCCCATGCCCCGCGCGGCCTGCTGTGCGTTGTTGGCCGAGGCCCAGCTCTCCAGATTCGGATCGTAGCCAACGGCCGACAGTCCGTAGGAGGCCCTCGTCGAGTTCAGCCACGACAGGAACCCGTAGGGATCGCTGGAGGCCGCCGTAGCGGGCTGCGCGGTATCGTCCGTCGTCGTTGTCGCCGCAGTGGTCTCCGTCGTGACGGCCGGCTGAGCCGCCGGTGCCGGAGTCTGGACCACATACGAGGTTGGAACAACGGTCGTTCCGGTTGTCGTCATCTGCACGGGCTGGACAACCTGAACGCCCTGGGTGACAGGCTGAACATAGCCCGCCTGGTAGTCCTGTGGCGTCTGGGTCGTGACGTAGGTGGGAGTGGCGGCCGTGGTCTGGTAGTACT
>JAKAUH010000878.1:0-20083 GCA_021818605.1 Planctomycetota bacterium | reverse complement strand
GGGTGTACCCATAGACAGCGGGGTTCTGGCCGCCTGAGGGCACGTAATAAACGGGGGCGGGGGATGTCGCGGTGGGAACGGAGGGCGCGGTAACCGAGGAAGGATAGTAGTAATAGGTCTGCGCCCGGGCCATGGTGGTGGACGCCGCAAGGGCCGCACAGACGAGGCAGGCCCGAACAACCGAGGTCGTCCACTCGTTACGCATCGTGATCTGCAATGGACTGATCTCCCTGAAGCCACGCCGGCCGAAGCCTCAACCTTGGGCTCCGTTCATCGTCACGGGCTAACCCGAATCCGGGAAAGCCGGATCGAATTCTCCCGGACAGCCTGCGTGAATCGATAAGAGTGGGATCTTCTTCCCCGGAATGCAACCCTTTTCTGGGATGTTGAAAAAAAACAGCGCGAAACAGATTGAGATTGCATCTTCATTCGAAAATGCAAACCTAGTCTTGAGTTCCACGTTTCTGGATTCTAGTACTGAGTCGCGTCAACCGATGCAAACCCTTGTCGAAGTCTAGGTAAGCACGGCGAGGGCGTCCTGCACCACTCGTCGGACGCAGGTCGGTCTCGCCATTTGACCCGGATCGAGGTCGCGGCGGAGAACGCGAAACAATCATACTTATATACATGAGTTGTACGCCGACTTTCTCCCGGCGCTTTCCTGGAATCTTCCGGGCTCGAAAATGCTGCGCTTTTGGGAAGCCCGATGATCGATCCCGTCAAATGCGGGTCCTGCCTGCCGCAATACCCGCGCGGTTTCTCTGATGGACGCCCTGGATCACAGATGGATTTCGAGGGATCCTCGGAGCGACATCACGACGAGGTACGCGCCTGGAAGCCAGGGCCAGGCCTCGATGGAAATACCCGGGATCAGCGATCGACCTGGCGAATGGCGTAGACCTTGGCGTCAAAGCCGGACGCGAAATGGGCGAAGGATGGGATGTCAGGTCGGGTGATCCCGGCGGCCGCCAGGAGGGACTCATCCAGCGACAGCACGGCGGCCGACTGGACCGGGTAGGGCTCGTGGTGAACCTGTCCGACATACACCCGATCATCGAAGTGTGCGTAGAGCAGGTAGCGCTCGATGAGGAAGTGTTCGAGCGAGCCGGGCTCGGCGTCGTGCGCCGGCCCGTTCGGCACGGCGCGGATCAGGTACGATGCCGGTTGGGGCTCAGGGCGAATCCTGGTGCTTGCGAAGAGGATCGGTTGCGGCGCACCGGGTCCCGCTGCGGGCTCGCGCTCCAGGAACATCCGCGCATGAAAGTAGGGGAGATGGAAGAACCGCCGGGCGAGCGCGACGGCGATGGCATTGGCGGCGTCGAGGCTGAAGAACCAGACTCCCGGGTCGCGGCCGCCATGATGGACATAAGTTCGGACGTTCGTCTCATGGAAGCTCGACAGCCTCCGGACCGGCGGCAGCCCGACCGGCCGGACGCCCTTCATCGTGAAGGCCACGAGTCCGACATACGCCTGTCCCTCAAACAGATCGAGGTCGAGCTGAGGCGGGACCAGGGGACGGAGCGTCTCCGCTGGAAGCGGCCAATGGAGGAATAGCAGCTCGCGCCAGCGTTGCCGCATGACGGGCCATCGCCGCGGTGGCAGGGTCGGAGCGATCCGGTCGATGGCGGGTTCGGACATCAATGCCGGCTCCAGGACCGATCAGTAAGTTGAGCGGTGACGACCTCGCTACCCCAGGCCGTGCTGGTCGCGCGCCATACCCGGGAATTTACGGTCTGCTTGACGAAGTTGACCGACCCGTCGCACATGGTCACGTTGACCCCGCCGGAATGCCGGCTCCGCGCGGCGTACATCTCCGGGAGCGCCGTCGTCGCAGTTGCGCATGGCGGATTCGGTGATTGGTTGATGCAATAGATCGGGCTGAACAGGACGTCGGGGAACGAGGCGTTGGGCGTCGCGAACGATTCGAATGTGGCGGCATCGCCCCACCACGAGAATCCCCGGAGGTCTTGTCCCTGGCCGACCACCACCTCAGAAAACGGGCGCGGGAATCTAGGCAACCCCGACCCCTGGCGTCTCCTTGGCCAGACGACGCAGCATCAAGCGGATCATCGCCACCTGAACCATCGCCTCGCCGGTCTCGTTCCAATACTCGTAGTGCTTGCTCAGACGGCGGCAGCTCGATAACCAGGAGAAGGTCCGTTCGACCACCCAACGCTTCGGCAAGAGTTTAAATCCCTTGACATCATCATTCCGCTTGACGATCTCCAGGATCCACTGACAAAAGGAGCTGACCCAACGGATCAACTTCCCCGCATAGCCGCCGTCGGCCCACACCCGCTCCATCCGCGGCCACGATCCCAGCAGTTGGGCCTTGGCGAAAACCAGTTTGGCGCCATCCCGGTCCTGGATGTTCGCCGGGTGAACCACCACGGCCAACGACAATCCCAGCGTATCCACCAAGATATGCCGCTTGACCCCGTTGATCTTCTTGCCCGCGTCGTAACCCCGTTGGCCGCTGGTTCGAGTCGCCTTGACGGTCTGACTGTCGATGCTGCCGGCGCTGGGTTGAGCCTCTTTCCCGGCCGCCTCCCGGACCCGACCACGGAGCGTATCATGGATCCGCTGCCCGAGCCCGTTGCGACGCCATTGGTGGAAATCGTCCCGGACGGTCCCCTCGGGCGTGCGAAAAGCATGGGGTAAGGCCTTCCAGGCACACCCCGTGGTCAGGACGTAGTCAATGGCATCGATCACCTCGCGAAACTGGACCTTGCGAGGAGCCCCCGCTGGCACAGACGGAGGCAACAACGGTTCAATGATCACCCATTCGGCGTCGGTCAGGTCGCTGGGATACGGCTTGCGGCGGGCGGTGTCCCTGGGAAGCATCCTGGGTTGAGAGATCAAGGACCAGCCGTAGATAACCCAGATCCCTATGCCCCGTCCAGACTATCATGATTCCCGCGCCCTTTCTGAGGGACAGCCACGAGGCCGAGGATGCGTTCCAGGCGACCTTTCTCGTGCTGGTCCGAAGGGCGCGGGAGATCCGCGAGCCCGAGGCGCTTGCCGGCTGGCTTCGGGGCGTGGCGTACCGGGTCGCGATCCGGGTGCGGCAGCAATCGTCGCGGCGTCGCGAGATCGAGACAGCCCTGGCCGACCAGAATCCCCGAGATCCGGCCGGGCCGTCTAGGGAGTGGTCATTCGATCTCAAGGACATCGTTGGCGACGAACTCACGAGGTTGCCGGAGGAGTACCGCCGGCCGATCGAACTCTGCTACCTCGATGGATTGACGCACCAGGAGGCCGCGCATGAGCTGGAATGGCCGGTGGGGACCGTGAAGGTCCGTCTGGTGCGGGGCCGCCGAATTCTTCGCGAGCGGCTGGGCCGCCGGGGAGTGGCGATGGGCGCCGCCCTCCTTGCCATACTCTTGCCGGCACGGCGCGCCGGGGCGGTTTCCGCGCCCCTGATTGAATCGACATCGCGAGCCATGGCGATGGCCGCGTCCGGGCTACGATCCAGGCTGCTCAAGGAGTTCCCTCGGGGAGCCAGGCTGGCTGATGAATTCGTCGGGCTCAACCTGAGTCGTTGCATCCGCTGGTTCGCGGTCGCCGCCACGGTTCTGCTCCTGTTCACCGCACTGGCAGCACCTCTCGGCCGTGCGCTCGCCGGTCCGACGGTCTCCGACGTCGCCCCGTCCACTCTGCCTCCGAACCTGGTCGACGTCCTGGCCGTGGAATGCCGTTGAGCTGAGAGCCTGTGAAGAAATCGATTCCGAAGATTGAATGGAAGATTTATCATAATTATAAGTGATCATATTGACAAATCATATGAATGCCGGCACATCCCCAGCGTTAGCGCGGGTCGCCAGCGTCGGAGTCATGGAATCTGGCACGCGGCCGTCATGATTGATCGTGAGCGGCGACGCGCGAGATTCGATGTAATCGCCCACTTCAACGTCGAGTTGCGTATCGACGTCTGGATGGGATGCGCGCTGAGGCGGACGGACGTTCGTTCTCGTCCTGCAAGGTCGCTCGGAGATCGCCATTTATCGATATCCATACGGGCGGCCAACCTTGTGTGTTTCGTTTCCCAGGTCCTTTTTTGAGGAATGCCGATCATGGATTCGCTTCTTTCCAGCACGATGAAGGACGACAGGCTTGGTCTGGACTGGCGGCCGGGCGCGCCCCCGACGAAGCATGAGCGCCTGAAGCCGGGCCGGCGATCGTTTCTGGGCCGGGGTGCGGCGGCGGCCGCCGGGGCGATGGCCACGCTCACCGGTCGCCAGCGCCATGCCCGGACGGGCAATCCCAACTATCTGCCGAGCCTTTATGCGGGCGAGAACGTTCGGGAGTTCAAGACGATCCAGGCCGACGAGAGCGCCCACGTCAGTTACCTGATCTCCGCCATCCGCGAGGCAGGAGGCACACCGCGACCCAGGCCCAGCTTCGTGAATTTGACGCAGCACTCGCTCCTGGATTTCGCCCAGATCTCACGGGCGCTCGAGAACACCGGGGTCGGGGCCTATCTCGGCGCAGCACCCTATATCGTGGGGGGCGCCTACGTCGGCGCGGCCGGGTCGATCCTGGCGATCGAGGCTCGACACGCCGGGTATCTCGACGTGCTGCTCAACCAGGTCATGACCTACAACGTCTTGAAGCAGGCCCCAAGCTTCGAGGCTCCGCTGACGGCTTCCCAGGTCGTCGGCATCGCCGGCCCCTTCTTCACTTCGCTCAACGGCGGTCCGCCGCTGACTTACTCGACGGATCCGGCCGATCTCGGGCCGGCCAACGACCTGATGATTCTCAACTTCGCGCTGGCACTCGAATACATCGAGTCGACCTTCTACAACATCAACGTGCCGATCTACACCTGAGCGAGAGCCCTGTCGAGGAGAAACACGCATGCCACGGATTCAACTTCTCACGGGCTGGCTTGCCTTCGCCGTGCTTCTGGTGCTGGCCGGCGGCGAGGCCGGGGCGCAGTCCCCGGTCACCGAGTCGCAGCTCGAGACGGCCCTCGGGCTCAACCAGAGTGATCTGACTGGCCTGAACAACGGGCCGGCGACGAGCGGATCGGCCATCAGCCAGTCGATCACCGTCTCCGCCGGGGCCACGCTCACCTTCGACTACAACTTTTTGACGAACGCGCCGCCACCAGGTACGGGGCCCGGTGGACTGCTGGGCGCTCTCGATCCGTTCGCCTTCATCACCTCGCCGACGTTGACCGACTTCGTCGACAATTACTACAACTACCCGGTGCCGATGGCCGCGGCGCCCACGGGGACGGGTTTCCTCTATCAGTCCGGCTACAACTCTTTCTCCGAGACGTTCGCGAATGCCGGAACCTACACTCTCGGTATCGGCGTCGCCAACGTAACGACGGATAGCTACAGTTCGGCACTCCTCGTCGACAACTTCGCGCTGACGGGCGGAACGCTGAATAATCCGATGTTCGCCACGGGGGACTTCACCGGCTGGTCGACCGTCGGCAACGCGAGCGTGGTCATGTCGTCGTTCGGCATCCCGCCGACGAACGGCACATACGAGGGACTGATCTCCACGGCCAGCGTCCCCGAGCCGTCCGCGCTCGTCCTGCTGGCGACCGGACTCATCGGAGCCGCGGTCGTGGTCCGTCGCAGGGTGTCGCGACAGGCGAAGCCCCATGCGATCTGAGCAAGTTTCTGACGTGCCGACGGGTCTGCCTTCTTCCACCATCCAGTGGACCCGCCGGCAGACTACTTTCTCCAGGAGCTGCGGCCCGAGGGCGTCTCAGGCGGCCGGCGGGGCCGTCGGGGGCAGGCCGTTGAGCGCGAGTTCGGCCGGCTTGGTCCGGCGGACGAACCACGGATAGACGGCCGGCAGGACGAGCGTGGTCAGCAGCGTGGACGTAATGATGCCGCCGATCACGACAGTGGCCAGCGGGCGCTGGATCTCGGCACCGGGTGTGACGGACAGGGCCATCGGGATGAAGCCCAGTCCGGCGACCAGGGCCGTCATCAGGATCGGCCGGAGCCGGACCACGGCCGCCTCGCGCGCGGCTTCATGCGGCTCGACCCCTTCCTGTCGCAGGTGCTCGACGGCGCTCACCCAGACCAGGCCGTTGAGCACGGCGACGCCGAACAGAGCGATGAAGCCGACACCCGCCGAGACCGAGAACGGCAGTCCGCGCAGTGCAAGCGCGAAGACGCCGCCGGTCGCCGCCATCGGCACCGCCGAGAAGATCAAAAGCGCCAGCCTCATCGACCGGAAGGAGCTGTAGAGCAACAGGAAGATGAGGAGCATCGCCACCGGGACGACGATCATGAGCCGCTGCGTGGCGGTCTGGAGATGCTCGAACTGGCCACCCCAGCGCAGGACGTAGCCGCCCGATTTGGGCATCTTGACCTGCTTGTCAATCGCATGCTGGGCCTCGGCGACGAAACTGGCCATGTCCCGGCCGCGGACATTGACGCCGACCACGGCGCGGCGCTGGACGTTGTCCCGCTCGATTTCGTCGGGCCCCTCCTCTTCGTCGATGTCAGCGAGCTCCTTCAGCGGCACGGCGCGGCCCATGGCGTCCTTGACCCGGATTGAACCGATCCGCTCGGCGTCGGTCCGCCACGACTCGGGCAGCCGGACGCGCAGCGGATGGCGGGCGGACAGGCGGACCCTGGCCGTGCCCCTGCGATCTGAGTCCCTGCCGTCGTCCTCGAAGATGGTGCCGACCGTGATTCCGCCCAGCGAGCCGACCACGTCGAGCACCTCGGACGCCTTGATACCGTACCGTGCGAGCTGGTCGCGTCGGACCTTGATCCGCAGCATGGGCAAGCGGCCGGCCGTGGGCGTCTTGATGTCCGCGCTGCCGCGAATGCCGCTGATCACTCGCTTCACCTCGAGCGACAGCCGCCGCAGCTCGTCCAGGTCGGGGCCGTAGATGATGGCCGCGACGTCGCTCTTGACGCCGGCGACCAGCTCGTTCACCCGCATCTCGATCGGCTGGCTGAAGCCGAAACTGACCCCTGGGACGTTCTCGGTGAGGAGTTTTTCCATCTCCGCGATCAGGTCGTCGCGAGTGAGGCCGTCCCGCCATTCGTCCTGCGGTTTGAGCATCGTCCAGACGTCGGTCTGATGCGGACCCATCACGTCGTTGGCGATCTCGGGTCGGCCGGTCTTGCAGTAGACCATTCGGACCTCGGGGATCTTCTTGAGCTGGTTCTCGATCTGCGTCGAGGCGTCGACGGCTCCTTCGAGCGACGCCGACGGGATGCGGACGGCCTCGATCAGCAGGTCGCCCTCATTGAGCCGCGGCATGAACTCGCCGCCGAGGTTCCAGCCGACCGGCACGCTCGCGGCGATCAGCCCGAGAGCCAGGAACACGGCCCAGGTGGGATGCGCGACGAACGCGGCCAGAGCCGGCTGATAGACCCGCTTGACCCACCGGATCAGCCAGACCTCCTTGTCGCTCGGGCGGTCGCTCAGCCCCATCGACGCCAGGACGGGCATCAGCGTGAGCGAGAGCACAAGCGAGCCCAGAAGCGCGAAGATCACTGTGAGCGCCATCGGCCGGAACATCTTCCCCTCGGTCCCCTGCAGGGCCAGGATCGGCAGGTAGACGATCGTGATGATCAGCTCGCCGAACATGGTCGGGCGCCGGACCTCGACGGCCGCGTCGCGGATGATCTCGAGCTTCGATCGCGTGCCGCCCTCGTGCGCCAGGCGGCGGACGCAGTTCTCGATCATGATGACGCTCGAGTCGACGATCAGGCCGAAGTCGATCGCGCCCAGGCTCATCAGGCTGGCCGAGATCCCCGTGGCGAGCATGACGTTCGCGGCGAACATCATCGAGAGCGGGATCGCCAGGGCGACGATCAGGCCGCCGCGGAGGTTGCCCAGGAGCACTAACAGCACGGCGACGACCAGCACGCCGCCGGCCATCAGGTTGTGCTCGACCGTGCCGAGAGTCGAGTTGATCAGGTGGGTGCGGTCGTAAAGCGGCTCGATCGTCACGCCGGCGGGAAGGCTCTTCTGAAGCTGCTCGATCTCGCGCTTGACGTCCTCGACGACCGTCCGGCCGTTCTCGCCGATCAGCATCATCACAAGGCCCGTGACGATCTCGCCCTGACCGTCGCGGGTCGCCAGCCCGGCGCGGATCATCGGGGCGGGCACCACCCGCGCCACCTTGCCGATCGTCACCGGAACACCGTGGCGCTCGTCGATGACGATCGACGCGATATCATCGACGTTCCTTGCCTGGCTGACACCGCGGATGTATCGGGCCTCGCCGTTGTGCACGAGGTAGCCGCCGCCGACGTTGGCATTGTTCGACCGCAGCGCGTCGAACACCTCGGCCATCGACAGCTTGAGGTTGGCCAGTTCGTCGGGATCCGGCTGGACCTCGTAGGTCTTCAACTCGCCGCCGTGGGCGTTGATCTCGGTCACTCCCTCGACGCGGCGAAGCTGATAGGCGATGAACCAGTCGAGGATGGTCCGCAGCTCCATCGGGGTGATGCCCGACTCCTTCGTCGCCTTGACCTGAAACTGGAAGACCTCGCCGAGCGCCGTCGAGATCGGCCCGAGCATTGGCGATCCGTACCCGCTCGGAATCGCCGCCGCGGCGCGCGGGATGCGCTCACCGACGAGCTGGCGCGCGCGGTAGATGTCGGTCCCTTCCTTGAAGACGATCGTGACGACCGAGACGCCGAACTTGGAGATCGAGCGAATCTCCTCGACATTGGGCAGGCCGCTCATCGCCCCCTCGACGGGAAACGACAGGAGCGACTCCACCTCGAGCGGCGAGAGCGCGGGCGCCTCGGTGATCACCTGCACCTGCACGTTGGTCAGGTCGGGCACGGCATCGATCGGCAGATGCCGGGCCGAGTAGACGCCCAGTCCCGCCACGAGCGCCGTCGCCATCAGCACGAAGAGCCGGTTATTCAGCGAGGATTGGATGATCGAGTTGAGCATGGTTCGTCGCCGCCAGGGTGGGGTCGGGTGATTCGGTCGCTACGCCGGACAGGGGAGGGTCAGCGGCCCTGGGCACGGCTCACTCCTCGGGCGGCTCATTACGGAATGTGAGCTCGCTCTTGAGGAAGAAGGCACCCGAGGCGACAACCGGATCGCCTGCCTTCAAACCGGCCTGGATGACGGTTCGGCCGTCGAACTGGCGACCGGCCTCGACGGGATGGATCGAATAGGTCCTGGGCTTGTCGGACGGCATGAAAACGAACCTGTCTCCCTCGATCTCGACGATCGCCGAGGATGGAACGGTCAGGACCTGCTCGACGGCCGAGCTATCCAGGATGATCTGGGCGAACATCTCAGCCCGGAGTACACCGTCGGGATTCTGGGCCTCGGCCAGGATCGGAACGGTACGGGTGAGCGGGTCGACCACCGATCCGACCGAGATGAGCCGGGCCTGGAACTCGCGGCCGGGGTAGGCTCGAGCGGCACGGAATCGGAAGGTTCCGTCCTGGAGGCGTGAGAGCTTGGCGACGTCGGATTCGCCGACATCGGCCTTGACCCAGACAGTACTCAGGTCGGCCACGACGAACACCACATCGTTGGCGTCGGCCTTCTGCCCCCGCGCGGCGAAGGGGAACTTCTTGACGACGTTGCCGTCGATGGGCGCCGTGATGTCATAGCGCGCAACATCCTCGATCTCCGCGACCGAGACTCCCTGTTCGGGGTTCTGCAACAAAGACCGGATATCCACCGGGACGTCGAGAATCCGCAGCCGCTGGGCCGCGTCCACGAGCGCGGCCTCGGCCTGCCGAAGCGCCTGGGTGGCGAGCCGTCGCTCCTGTGCGGAGTCGTACCGGACCTGCTCGATGGTTCCCTTGAGCTTCTCCTGCATCCCCTCGCGAGTGTGGCGCGCAACCACAACCTGGTGCTCTCCAAAGATCTCCCGGCGCTGGAGGTCGATGTTCTTCTCCTCCTCGTGGACGGCGATCTCGTAATCGGCGAAGGACTGGAGCAAGGTTCCGCGATAGGCGCCCAAATTCTTTCCGGCGAAGCGGATTTCGAGGACCTCGGCTCGGGCCGGCGTGCCCTCCGCGTGCATGGCCTCCTCGTCGTGCCGGTCGCTCGTGGGGGTCGGTTTGTGGCGATTGGCGACATCCTCGATGATCGCCTTCTCAAGGGCCGGAATCAGGGCCTGGACGTTCTCGGCGATCTCGGTCTTCCAGCGATACTCGTACTGTGCGTTCGCCAGCTCGCGCTGGCGGGCACGCAGATCCAGCCGCGCCTTGCCGACCTCCGGGCTGTCCAGGACGACAAGGAGGTCGCCCTTCTTGACCTTCTGACCGATCGAGGCATGGACGGTGCGGACGATGCCGGCGGCGCGAGGACGGACCTCGACCCGGCGGTCGGCGTTGGCCTGGATCATCCCCGGCACGCTAGCCTCGGTCGCCAGCCTGTCCATCCGCGTGTGACCAACTGAGATTTTCGCCTCGCGGAACTTCGCTTCCGAGAGCGAGACCGACGTGGCTGGTCCCGCAGTCTCTCCGGCTTTCTCCTTCGAGCCATCGTTGGCTGACGGCAGGCTCTGGCCATGCCCCTGGGAGGCGTGCATTCGGGACGGGTTGAGCAGGTCGACCGCCACGTATCCGACCAGCGCGAGCACGATCGCGCCCACGACGAGCCAGGAGACGAGACTGCGATGAGAATGCGCGGTCGCCGTGGACGAGTGATGATTCAATGCAACGGACATGGTGAATCCTCCCGCCCTGGTGGACGAGCTGCCATGGGATGAGTTCGTGCGAGGTAGGGCGCCATCGACAGGCTCTGCGAGCGGGTCACGAACCGGGCAAGGCCCAGTCCGACACGCGGCCGTCGAAGCGACGAATGACGGCGAGACCGCAAGTCGGGGGGTCGATGCTGTAGACCCACGGTCCGAATAGGATCGCGGAGAAAACGAGAGCACTGGCCGCGAGGCCGCGGACAGGTCAGCGCAGGGAGGGGGGGAGCGTGGGACGGATCAGCAATTCCACCGCGATAGCCGGTTGAGGTCCGTAGTGCGCGGACCGGTGGCGCACGAGGGATCGCCCGTGAGGAAGGCGGTGGATCCGGGATTGAAGCCGGTATGTGGGGCGTGAAGGAAGAAGGGCCTCGGCACCGAGCGCCCGAAGACCAGCGAATCCAGCGGACGGCCGCGCGAATCGGCGCTCAGATCGGGGCCGCCGGTCCAGTCGGGCGCGGGCCAGTCACCGAGGTAAGCGTGCATGGCGAGACCCGAGCCGGGCGTCGTCTTCTCGCCACTGTTCGGCCAGTTCCCCGGCTCGACCAGCGGCGCGACCCAGTGCCAGTGCAGGACCGGAACATCCGCCGCCCCGACCGCCGTGGGATGCCAGCGGAGCAGATGCTCGTGATAGCGACAAACCTCACCCGGCCCGTCGTGATGGCGGGTATTGTGGTAATCGGCCTGAGGCAGAGGGATGCGGATCGTGCCCAGGATCAGCAGGCTGATCCCCAGCACCCGCAAGCCGCGCCGTTGTGACCGACGCCTTAACATCACGAATCCGCCTCGTAAATGCTCGACCAGGATGTCGCCGGTCTTCTGAACCGTCCGGGGAGGGACGACCTTCGCGGTCGGGGGCACGTCCTCAGGGAGAATCAACTCACATTATTATGATCCACCCCACCGGCACGGTCAAGGAGCTCTAGCGATCTTGACAGCGTCCGGCATTCCGGCAGACTGTAGCGGCATTTCCAGGCAGCGGACAGCGTCCCAAACAGGAAGTGGGGGCGAGGCAAGCCATGGCTGGCATACGGAACGGAACGGCGCGGAGCGCCGGGGCGGGGCCGATCGGCCTGTTGTTCGCGGTTTTCTTGCTCGTCGCAACCCCTGGCCTTCTGGCCACGGGCCGGCTCGAGGCGGGCGACGACAGGCCCGGCGGTACGGTTTCGAGGCGGCAGAAGAACCGTCGCGACGAGCCCGAACCACCACATGGCAGCGTCCGGCGCTTTGAGATCGGCCAGGGCCCGCGCTCCTACTGGCTTTTCGAGCCGGATCATCCCCGGCCGGAGCAAGCTTCCGTTGTCGTGTTCCTGCACGGCTGGTTCGCGGTGAACCCCGGCTTCTATGGAGCCTGGATCGATCACCTGGTCCGCAACGGGCATGTCGTGATCTTCCCGCGGTATCAGAATGATGTCGGCACAATGCCGCAGGATTTCCTGCCGAATACCATGGCGGCGATCCACGATGCGATGAGCGTGCTGAGCCAGGGATCGGTCCATCATGTCCGGGCGGATACCAGCCGCTTCGCACTCATCGGCCACTCGGCCGGCGCCAACCTCGCCGCTCAGGTCGCCGCTCTCTCGTCCGACTTGCATACCGGACTCCCCTGCCCCAGGGCCGTCGTCGCCATCATGCCGGGCGAGGTCCTGCCGATCCGTCAGCCGACCCTCGACCGCATCCCCGATACCACCCTCCTCATCGTCGCCGTCGGCGATGAGGATATCGTCGTGGGCGATCTCCGAGGCCGGCAGATCTTCCTCGAAGCCTCCGCCGTCCCTTCCTCGCGAAAGCGATTCATCCTCTACCGGTCCGACCGGCACGGTTATCCCCCCCTGGTCGCCGAGCACACCGCCCCGACGGGGACGAATCCCCGGCTCGATAACGGCGAGGGAATCCTCCGCCCGCTCCAACTGAGCATGGGCGATATCAACGCGCTCGACCGAGCCGGCTTCTGGCGGATCGGCGACATCACCCTCCAGGCCGGTTTCCACGGCCGGACCCTCGACGACATCCCGAACCTCGACCACATGATCCGCCACCTGGGCTACTGGAGCGACGGCCGCAAGGTCCGTTCGCCGATCGTGGGCACGGACCTCGATCTCATCCCGCGCGTCATCCCCGGCAACGGCCTGAAGATCTTTCCATTTTCCGGTCCCCACAAGGTCGTCCTCGGCGCCCGGCACAATCCGTGAACCATGCCCAACGCCGCGATCCGCCGCTGCAGGTGTCCGGGTCCGTCCCAGCGTCGCATCGCGGTTGCGCCTTGCCGGTCGTGCGACTCGCGCGACGAGCGCCCGGGACACCCTGCGCCTTGCAGTCGCCCGCAACCGTCATCCTGGGCATCCGACGACAGCGAAGCCCCCGTGCGCCTCATTTGAGCCAGGGCCGCGGTCGATAGCTTGAGATGAATGGTCAGGCATCAACCACGATGGGGGAAATCGGGATGCCAGGGAAGGCTAGGGGACTGATGACGACCACACATAAAAGTCGGGCAGCGGCCGTCGCGTCGGACCCCGAATCCGCTCAGGCCAACGGCGCCGTCGGTTCCGGCAAGCGGCCCAGCCTTCCGCCGGCCCTGCCGATCGAGCAGGCCGATTCGGCGGCGATCGAGTCACTGCGCCGGCAGGTGCTGGCGCTCCAGCGGATCAGTAGCCTCGGCGTGCTGGCCGGCGGTGTCTTCCACGAGCTGAACAACGCACTGACGCCCATCCTCAACTACGCCAAGCTCGGACTGCGCAACCCCGACCCGGCCTATCGCGAGCGTGCTCTCACCCAGATCGTCGAGGCGGCCCAGCGGGCGACCACGATCACCCGCGGCATGCTGGGGCTCTCCCGGCCCGGCGGCAGCCTCGAGCACCGCGAGTCGACCGACATGGTTCGACTGGTCCGCGAGGTGCTGGCGCTCGTCGAGAAGGACATGGCCCGCCACCGGGTCAAGCTGGACATCAAGCTCACCGGCGATCCCTGGGCCCGCGTCCATCCCGCGCAGATTCAGCAGGTTCTGCTCAACCTGCTGATCAACGCCCGCCAGGCGATGCCGGACGGCGGCCTGGTGCGCGTTCGCCTGGGCCTCGACCCTTCCGGCCGCCGCGCGGAGCTGAGCGTCAGCGACACCGGCGTCGGCATCGCGGCCGGCGACCTGCGCCGGATCTTTGAACCGTTCTACTCGACCAAGACGTCTCCCGACGCCGCCGGCCAGGGCGGCACAGGTCTGGGGCTCGCCGTCTGCCGCGACATCGTCGAGGCCCACCACGGCCGCCTCCGCGCCGAGAGCCGGCTCGGCCAGGGCTCGACGTTTACCCTGATTCTCCCCGCCTGCCCGCCGGTCGACGCCGCCGAAAAGCAGGGCGCGGCCTGACCGCAGATCCGGGCGCCGGGCGCCGGGATGTGTGCTTGCGTCGGCTGGGCAAACTCCCGCGATTGAAACCGGCGCACGCAAGGAGGAGTATCCGTCGGCAGAGAATAATGATTGGACGGATCGATCCGGGCGCGGGCTGGGCTGCGCCTCGGTCTTCGGTCCGCTTCTTCCTCTGCGTTGAGTGCACCTGATGATCCATCTCCGCTCCACGCTCGGTCTTTCCATCCTGCTCGCGATGTTTTGCGGCCGAACGGCAACGGCGGGGCCGAAAGATGTGCGGCCTTCCGAGACGCGGTATCTCACCTTCCAGGTCATGACCGGTCTGCCGGGATATGCAGGTCCGCCGCCGCGGGCGGGGCGGTTCTCGCTCGACAGGGGGCAGATGAAGGCGTTCGTCGGCGAGATCGCCCACGCGATCGGGACGACGGGCGACGCCCGGGACAAGCTGGCGTTCGCCGTCGGGCCGCTCTGCTTCGACATGCCCGACGACGAGACGCGCCAGTTTATCCACGAGGCGTTCGCCGTCGCCCGCGAGAACGACGTGGCCGTTGCCTTCCATATCGATGACTCGATGGTCTGGGGCCGTCGCAAGGATCTTCTCTCCAACCCCGACAACATCGAGACCGCGGGCTGGGACGAAAAACCGAACACCGGCCGACGGGCGGACTGGGGACCGGAACCGACCCGATTCCCGCCGCAGATGTGCTTCAACAGTCCTGCGATCGTGAACGCGGTCAGGGCCCGCGGACGGCTGATCGGCGAGCAGATTCGGCGCGAGGTCAAGATCCTCGAGGTGCAGGGCAAGAAACACCTGTTCGCCGGCGTGATCGCCGGCTGGGAGACGCAGATCGGCCGCGATTTCGAGACCGGCCGGCCACTGGGGTTTCGAGGCCTGGCGCATCGAGGTTTCAGCGCGAGCCATCCTCCGAAGGAGATCGATCGCGAGCGTACCCAGATCGTCCATGAGTTCATCCGTCTCTGGGCTGACTCGCTCCAGGCCGGCGGGATTGCGAGGAACAAGGTCTTCTGCCACATCGCGTTCACGGACCAGGGTCTGCGCCCGCCGGACGCGCAGGAATCCTACGCCGTGAAGGTCAACTTCGCCGTTCCGGAGGTGGCCTTCGATTCGCGCTATCGCCCGGGCTTCTCGACCTATCCCGAGGGCGAGACATTCCAGGCGATTTACGACATCGTGAGAAAGCACGGCAACCCCGGCTGGATCTCGGCCGAGGGCGCCAACATCTCGCCGACGGGCATGCCAGGCGAGCCGACCATGGAGACCTACCTCTCGCGGATGTTCGACCATGGCGCGGTGCTGGTGAACATCTTCGCCTGGGGGATCGGCGGCGAGGCGATGAAGGACAACTTCTTCCGCCGCGCCGCCGAGAACCCCGAGGCTCTGGCCGCCTACGCGAAGTTCCTGCGTCATGAGAAGCTGGCCGTATCGGCACCGACCGGCTTCTCGCCCCGGGAATTCCGGGCGAAGATGCAGCGCATCCAGGCCGAGCTTCCCGCCTGGGTGCAGAAGTCCGGCAAGCAGGCCGAGGCGATGCCGCTGGTGCAAAAGCTCCAGGCACTACTCAAGCAGCGGAAGTGGCTCGAGGCGGACCGCGTGGCGGATGAAATGCTTTCGCTGATCAAGAACAATCCGATCGTCCGGTGATGGCTGCGGCCGTATTCGGCGGAAGTCGACGGGAGCGGGCTTCGCCGGGACAACGCTCCCGAACCATCGCGCCGGAACTGGCCGGCCAAAGAAGAATAGGGGGAAGCCTCAACGACACAGCGAAGGCTCGGCAGCAACAATTCGCCAGATCTTCTCACACCGCATCCCGCAATGACGAGCCCTTGATCGCGTCGGCGTCCTGCGGTCGGCTCACAGGACGCTGGATTCCGGGACGAGGCAAACCGTTGTCCGCTTCAGAGCCGGGTTCGGCAAGCAGACCTTCGCAGATGGAGCATTCACACCCCGTTCGCGGACGGACCATCTGGCGGAGATCGCGATACCGGACCCGACACGAGAAGCACCCTTGCAGGTGCTTGTGGAAATCCGTCTCCTTCGGCCCATCGAGGACACCCTTGATGTGCCAGATCACGTAGTCGATGAGTCGCTTGCACGTCATCATTGCACGTCATCCAATGTGGATGGAAATCGCCGCTATTTCGGCGATGGCCACCGAATTCACGCGATCGTTCCGCGCAGCAAGGCATACGCTGTTCCCGCACGCCTCGAACATCATTGCAAATCAACACTCGGGCGGCGCAACGCGGAGGCGCCTGGTCCAGAAGCGGTCGGGCAATTCGTCACCATGCGATGAGCGCCGAGATGCTCTCGAGAGCATGCAGGCTCTCGGGGCCGTCCGCTTCCAGCAGGAGTTCGTCGCCTGGGCAGGCCGCCAGGCAGAGGACGTCAAGAACGCTCTTGGCGTCCGCATGAAGACTTCCACGTGAGATATGGAGTTCGCACGTGAAATGCCGGGCGCACTCGCTCACGGCTGCGGCCCGACGCAGATGAATTCCGTCTGCGCTCGTCACGTGGACCCGACAGGTCGTCCGGAACTCCGTCATCATCGTCCTCCCGTCGACTAAAGGTGACCATCAGGCTGAACCGGATGCAGGTACGAGCGCTTCACCAGGCGCTGGTTTCCCCTGCGTCCTTCGGGCTCGTCCATCTCATGCAGGTCAAGCTCCTGGAGAAATGACGAAACGTGGTCGGCGGTCCGACACCCCCGAAGAAGGGCTCCCAGGCTCTTGTCGCGGCCGATGGCAACAAGTCGCCCCAGAATCTCGAGGAATCGTCCCCGTTGTTCATGGGGCGCGAGGACCAGGAAGACGCTGTCCACCGGCTCAGCATCGAGCGAGTCGAAGGGTATCCGGGAAGTGAGGAATCCTGCGACCCCAACGAACCGCTCGGTGAATCTCGACCTGCAATGGGGGAAGCAGATCCCGTTGCCCAGTGCGGTCGTCCCCAGCTTCTCTCGGTCCTGGATCGAGCGAACCAGGGCACTCGCCGCCGAGCTGGGGACGTGTCCCAGTGCAACAGCATGGCGGACCAGATTCTCGATCACGCTCTCCTTGCTACGGTCCTCAAGACTCATGAGGATCGCTTCAGGCGGGAAGATCTCGGCCAGCATTACCGGAGAGCCGGCAATTCCCAATGGAGTTATAATCATTTCTGTTCCTTTCGATGATCTGGCAGGCCCATCGAATCGATCATCCCATGAACCCTGTTCGGAGGTGCGGTCTGGGCTCTCGCCACCGTCGCCTCCCCGCCTTTCTGGCGGCTCAGGGGAGGCCGTCCCAGGGGGATCCGGTTCTCAGTGGTAAACTCGTTGACGAGCGTCCCCATGGCGTGGATGAAGGCAAGCGTGCCGATCAGGAGATGACCAATGCCTGGGAGCGTCTCTCCCACGACCCCGAACTTGGACAGGACCACGAAGGACAACGTGACCGTGATAATCATGTGCAGCAAGCAGAGCACCAGCGTTTTGTGCCCGGTCAGGTAGACCATCACCGCGGAAAAGCAGGCGAATGAGGCGAGTAGGGGGATCTCCACGTACGGATGGGGCCCCTTCTGGCCGACGGTCTGGAGAATCCCCAGGAGCGAAATCCCGACCCAGAGGAATCCGTACATCGTCAGCGCCGTCCCGCCAAGTTGCTGATCGTAGCGGACCTCCACGAAGCCGGCGATGATCTGGACGATGCCGCCGAAGAGCAGCGCCATGATCCAGACCGCGAGGACATCGAACTCGTCCTCCGAGCCGAAGAGATGGAGTTGATGGAGCCCCAGCGTAATGGCGCCGACGGTCAGGCCGAAGAGCCCGATCGATAAGGCATCGATGTGCTTGGACTTCGGGCCTGCGGAAAACTCGATCGAATGGGGCATCGCAACCTCCCTCGATTTCGACGGCGATGGTTCGTTTCCCGGACGTTCCGGGACGTTGCTCCGTTTGGTCATGACACGATGGGCAGTGCCCGTGGGTACGCGCCACTTCTCCCTCAGAAGCAAGGGGTATTCCGCGCGAGAGCCCAATGTCTGTGTCGAGACGTAAGTCTTAATACAGGAAGGACATGTATTTCATTTTTTCTTGGCGTCTTAGGAGTCGGTCCCAACGGCAAGCGGGCGACTCCCCGCAATTTCTTGCGGGGCGGCGCAAGATCTTGCAGGCTCGGCAGTGACAGGTTGGTTAGTGGAGGGACAGGCGGCTCATCTTGTACTGAAGGGTACGAATGCTGATCCCCAGCAGCCGTGCGGTACGCTCGCGATGGTTGTTGCATCGGGCTAACGCCGTGAGGATCGCCGCCCTTTCCGCCTCCCGGAGCGACTCCTCAAGGGTCGGGATCTCTCGGCTGGGTGTGCTGCACAATTCGGGTGGCAGATCCCTGGCATGAATCGTTGGACCTTCGACCGTCACCGCAAGCACGTCCATGCAATTGCGGAGCTGGCGCACATTGCCCGGCCACGAGTAGTCGCACAGCATTCGCATCGCCGCGCCCGCCACCTGCTTGGATTCGCGGTGCTGCCGGGCGCACGCGCGGTGGAGGAAATGCGTGACCAGCGGGGGAATGTCTTCCCGCCGCTCTCGCAGGGACGGCACGCGGAGGGTCACCACTTTCAGGCGATAGTACAGGTCCTCGCGGAGCTTTCCCTCGGCGACCAGTTCATCTATCTCGCGATGAGTGGCGGTCACCAGCCGGATGTCCAGGGGGATCAGCGCCTCGCCTCCAAGCCGGCGCAGCTCGTGCTGCTCAAGCACGCGGAGCAGGTCGACCTGGGTCTTGAGGGCCATTTCGCCCACCTCGTCGAGGAAAAGCGTGCCGCCCTGCGCCATCTCGAACCAGCCGGGTTTCTGGCGGTTCGCGCCGCTGAAGGCGCCCTTCTCATAACCGAACAACTCGCTCTCGATGAGCGACTCGGGCAGAGCTCCCACATTGGCCGCGACGAACGGGCCTTGACGACGCCCGCTCAGGCTGTGGATCGCCTGGGCGATCAACTCCTTGCCGGTGCCACTTTCCCCCTGGATCAAAATGGGAAGGTCCGTATCGGCGACCTGACGGATGCGAGTGAATACCTCGTGGATGGTCGCACTGTGCCCGATCATCTCCGGAAACTCGCCTGCGGAGGCCAGCCGATCGCGGAGGCGCCGGTTTTCCTCCCGCAGACGATGATGCTCCATGGCCTTCGCGACCTGGAGCCTCAACATGGGCAAGTCGACCGGCTTGGCGATGTAGTCGTGCGCCCCCAGCCTCATGGCCTCGACGGCCGTCTCCAGCGTGCCGTGCGCGGTGACGACCAGGATCAAAGTCTCCGGCGACTCGTGCTTGATATCGCGGATCAGGTCCAGACCGGAGGATGGGCCGGGCATGCGCAGGTCAGTGATGACCAGGTGATAGGGGGTACGACGGAAGAGGGCGCAGGCCTCCGAGGCATCGCTCGCCGTGGCGATCACGAACCTGTCTCCCGCCAGCCCCATGGCCAGTCCCGAGCAGATGTTCGGCTCGTCGTCGACGATCAGGATGCGGAAGGGTATCTCATTCATGGCAGACCGTTGACCTCGATGGGCGATTCCAGAGGGACGGCGATGCGGAATGCCGTCCCTGACGGACTCGTCCGGAACTCCACGCGGCCTCCATGCTGGCCGATCAACTTCTCGGTCAGCGCCAGGCCCATTCCCGTCCCTCGACGCTTCGTGGAGAAGTAGGGCTTGAAGAGCTCACTCTGGATCTCCGGCGGGATTCCCGGACCGGTGTCGCTCACATCGAGCAGCACCTCAAGGTCCAGCACCGAGGCTTCCAGCGTGAGGACGCCGCCCCGGGGCATGGCCTCCAGGGCATTGATCACGAGATTCAGAACCGCCTGCTTGAACTTCTCGGTATCCAGAGGTATCCGGGGCAGATCCCGTTCCGAGCGGCGCAGGACCACCTCGACCTGTTGCTGGATCGCTTGCGGGCCGATCAGTCGAACGATCTCCTGGAGCAGGCCGAAGATGTCAGTCGGCCGCAAGTTCAGGCGCCGGAGGTTGGCGAAATTGCGGAAGCTCTCGAGGACGCCAGTGAGT
>JAKAUH010001013.1 GCA_021818605.1 Planctomycetota bacterium | reverse complement strand
GCCGATCCGAATACCACACTCCGTGGCGGTGAGACGGTGCTGATGACCGCCGCGCGAACGGGGAGGCCCGAGCCCGTGAGGGCGTTGCTCGCGCGCGGGGCCGACGTCCACGCGAAGGAGCGGCGCGGGCAGACAGCCCTGATGTGGGCGGCGGCCGAGGGTCATGTCGAGGTCGTCCGGATGCTGCTCGAGGCCGGGGCGGACTTCCGAACACCTCTCTCGTCCGGCTTTACGCCCCTGACCTTCGCGGTGCGCGAGGGCCGGGCGCAGGTCGTCCGCATCCTGCTCAAGGCCGGGGCCGACGTCAACGAGGCCATGCGGCCGAAGCGAACCGGGGGTCGAAGCCCGGCGCAAGGGACCTCGCCGCTGATCCTGGCCGTCGAAAACGGCCACTTCGAGCTGGCGGCCGCCCTGCTGGACGCGGGCGCCGACCCGAACGACCAGCGCTCTGGCTTCACGGCTCTCCACACCCTGACGTGGGTGCGCAAGCCGAACCGCGGCGACGAGGAGAGCGGCGACCCGGCCCCGATCGGGTCGGGGAGCTTGACCAGCCTCCAGCTTGTCGAGAAGCTCGTGGAGCACGGGGCGGACGTCAACGCCCGGCTCAAGCGGGGCCGGTCGGGCCGCGGCGTCCTCAGCCGGGTCGGCGCCACGCCGTTCCTGCTCGCCTCGATGACGGCCGACGTGCCGCTCATGAGGGCACTCCTCAATCTCGGCGCCGACCCAAAGATACCCAACGCCACCCACAGCACCCCGTTGATGGCCGCCGCCGGGCTCGGATGCCTCGCCCCGACCGAGGAGGCCGGCACCGAGGACGAGGCGGTCGAGGCCGTCAAGCTCGCGATCGAGCTTGGCAACGACGTTAACGCCGTCGACGACAACGGCGAGACCGCGATGCACGGCGCCGCGTACAAGAACTTCCCGATGGTCGTTCGGCTTCTTGCCGAAAAGGGTGCCAGGGTCGAGGTGTGGAACCACAAAGACCGATACGGGTGGACCCCGCTGTCAATCGCGGAGGGCCACCGGCCGGGCAACTTCAAGCCCTCGCCCGAGACGATCGCCGCGCTCCGTCGCGTGATGCACGCGGCCGGCATCTCCCCGCCCCCGGACCGAGCACCCTCCAGGCCCCCCGCGGCATCACCACGGCGCGAGGCGACAGGTTCGTCGCCGAGGCACGCCATCGGTGTTCGGCTGATCCTCGATCCAGTTTCCCCGGCCAATTCCATTCGCACGATGAGGCCGTGCCTGCTTCCCGAGCAGAGGTTAGCCCGCCAGCCGCGGCCCGACGCCGGACTCCCTCGCGGGTCTGGAAAGGCGGCTTCTCGTCGTCCCTGGGATAACGGAGCCCCGCGCAGGGAAGCGGCTGATGCGGCTGGCTAAGCCTGCTTCACCTCTGGTACAGAATGCCCCGCCCTCGTTATCATCACGTGACCGACCTGCGGCCCGGATTGGTCCAGCGGATTGGTACAGAGCCGTTTGAAACAGAAAAGCGGCGGAGACATCTTGACAGAACCGCTTTGAAAACACAAGGTTAGGAAAAGCCGGAGAGGTGACCGAGAGGCCGAAGGTGCGGCACTGGAAATGCCGTGTACGGTTTACCCCGTACCGAGGGTTCGAATCCCTCCCTCTCCGCTCGATGAGGTTCGACGCGGCACGCTGCAGAACTGCGGCAATCCGACTGCGATCGCAAAGGCGGGCGGCTGGATACCGCGGCTACCGGGACTGGTAAACGCCCTTCAGCCAGGTCCGGAACCGATCGGGGGCCGGGTTGAACCGACGCTCCCGAAGCCAGTTCGCGTACTCGCGAAACGGCTCGTGAAGGCGGCTGGTGCCGAGAAGTCGATGCTTCGCTTTCCCGCCGCGCGGACCTGCGCGATGCCCCA
This sequence comes from Planctomycetota bacterium, assembly GCA_021818605.1. Taxonomy (GTDB): domain Bacteria; phylum Planctomycetota; class Planctomycetia; order Isosphaerales; family Isosphaeraceae; genus JAKAUH01. The sequence goes on along the minus strand of JAKAUH010001013.1, from coordinate 2,427 downwards.
GGAATCGGCGCCCAGATCCCGGGCCAGGAACCCCCGCTCGCGCCCGGTCTGTGCCGATCCATCCCTGCCCCTTCGAGGCGACCCGTGGTGACGTTCGTCGAGGAGTCTCACGGTTCTTCTCAAGTTTCCGCGCCTTTCGGCCGACAGCCGCGATTGACGCTTTTGGCGATCACCCGTATGATCCCGCGCGATGGGCCGAACCCAACAGCCTGGGCGGCCCGGTCCCGACGCCATCGCGGACGGATCCGACGCGTAAACGAGGACAATGGAGGTCGTCGCATGGGATTGGCACTGGGATGGATGGCTCTCGCCTTCGGCACCGTGGCCGGTGCACCGGACGCCGGGCGAGGCGGCGTTCCGATCAAGTACACGGTTCGGGTTGTTGAGGCCGAGGGACTTGAATGGCGCCAGGGCGTGATGAATCGGATGACGCCCGTCACCCGGCAGGGCGCCGCCACGGTCTGGACCGCGCCTCGGTCGGTTGAGGCAACCCTCCGCGGCTCGAGCAAGGTGGCGAGCAAGGGCGAGATGGACGTCTCCGACGCCGTGGCGTGGTCGGGAGCGCCCCTGCATATCCGAACGTGGAGCAATCGCCAGATCGTCAGCCAGGCGGCGTGGAACGGCGAGGCCGGCCCGGCAGCCACCCGGCCCGAGCGCCTCGGCGTCGGCTCGGTGGCCACGATGACCGGCCGGAAGCTGGACCAGGGCATTCTGGTGCGGATGGTGCTCAAGGACACGAAGCTCATCGCCGTGCACCGGGTCGCGATGGACAGGCCCGCACCGAAGTCGCCGACGTCCGACCCGGCGACCCATCCGGCTTCCTATTTCATCACCCCCCTCTCGCCGATACCCAACTGCCACGAGGACGACTACACGACCTCGGCAACGGACGGCTCCTCTGCGAAGGACCCGGCCCCGATCCACCCGAATTTCCCCTGGTCCGAGCTGGCCGCCGAGTCGGTGCCTGTTCCAGAAGCCGAATCGGGGATCGTGGTTGCGAACGTCAACAAGAAGCGAGTCGCGTCCGGCAAGCGGTCCGCGAGGAAGGCCGTCCGGCGGATGAAGAAGCGGGGAATCGAGGTGACGGTCGTGGCCGAGTCGACCGACGGCCCCGCCCCCGAGGCTGAGGCCGCGAGCTCCTCGTGCTGCGAGGCGACGGCCGCCCGGCAGGTCGCGTGTTCTTCATGCGGCAAGGCGACGGCCGCTCCGAAGGTGGCGATCGAGGTCCCCGAGATCGACAGCCAGGAGATTGCCGGCGAGTGGCTGATCCCGAACGACGGCATCCTGCTCGTGAGCTTCGGCCCGCACACCGTGGCCGACAAGGACGGCAAGGCCCTGGTCCGCGAGCGGCTGGCGATCATCGCGGCCGAGGAGTCGATCACGCCGGCGCCGTCGTACGTGGTCAATCCGGTCGCCGTGGCGCCGTCGCACTCGCCGAGCCCGGCCGCGCCGAAGTGGACGGTCCGTGCCATGCCCGTCCCGGTCCCGACGAGAACGCCGGGCATCGAGAAGGCCGCGCCGGGGGCGGCGCTGCTCCCCTACCCCGTCACCCCGCCGAGCGCGCACCTGGCGGCGCCGATGCCGCCCGTGCCCAGCCGCTCGATCCCACAGGGCTACCATGCCGACGGCAAGGCCGCCGACCTGCCGCCGCTGCCTGCCAATGATGACGACGAGTTCGACGCGGATGACGATGCGTCCTCGGAGACGCGACCGAGCCCCCAGGCCAGGAAGCCGCGACCGGCCGTCCAGGAGCCGGCGGTGGTGCCGAAGGCAAAGGCAAAGACAAAGACAAAGACGAAGCCGTCCGACGACAGCTCCGCCCGCAAGGCGCAGTTCTCGGTCGACGACATCCCGGCGATCCCCACCGTGTTCCGCTCGGCTCCCACGATTGGGCTCCAGTTCCTGCTGCCGATCAAGCCCGTCAGCCTGCAGCTCCCCTTCGACCGCCGGCTCGAGATCGTCGTCTACGGCCGCGTCGTCAACAAGCCCGAGTCAACGCGCAGCCACTCCGAGCTGGCCACCAAGTCCCGCAAGGACGGGGCAACGACGAAGTAGCGGGAAAGTGGCGAGTGGCTCCGGAAGTGGCGAGCGGCGAGTAAGAACAAGGCCGCCAATCGACGGTCGCCAGCCGGCCCCTTCTCCTCGCGGGCTCGCGGGGAGAAGGGGACGAGGCCGACATGGACAACCCAACCCGTATCCCCCTTCTCCTCGCGGGCTCGCGGGGAGAAGGGGCCTGAAGGGCAGTGGAGGGGTCGAGCCTCGGCCGGCTCCGATCCGTTTCGCTCCTAACCGCTATTACGCCGGCAGAAAAGTAGGTCAGGCTCTCAGCCTGACACGCCTTCATTGTCAGGCTGAGAGCCTGACCGACTTGAGGATCTTCCTTGCCGGGGTGATAACCCCTCGCTCCTATTGCCCAAGAGACTGGGA
>JAKAUH010000428.1 GCA_021818605.1 Planctomycetota bacterium | reverse complement strand
AGGGCGTCGGGGACCTCAAGAGCCAGCTCGAGCGTGCGGCGATCTCGGTTTCCAACAACATCGCCGAGGGTTACGAGCGTGGGACCAGCGAGGAGCTCATCGCATTCCTGTATATCGCCCGGGGGTCGGTCTGCGAGGTGCGGTCGATGCCTTCACCTGCTCGACCGGCAGCCGGGCCTCGACGAGCTCGCGATGGAGGTAAACGAGCTTTGACGGCTCACCGAGGGCATCTCCCGGCAACTCGGCGGCTGGATCGAGGCGATCAAGAACTCGGACCACAAGGGCCACCGATCGCGGAATGACCGAACCAGGGCAACCGCTCAGGCCGTCCGACGCCGGGACCCGTTCATCGAGAAGGTGCAGGCGATCCAGGATGAAGCCATCCGCGGGCTCCGATCTTCTGCCGACCGGCAGATGGCGCCGCAAATGCCTGAACCCCAGGATCCCATGGAATGACTCTTATGTACCTTCCACCGTTCCCGCGGCCTGTGCTCGACGCGATCCAGATTTCGCTTTGACCTTTGCTTTCTGTCCCTCACGCCGGCAGGACCTACCTGGTAGTAATCGCCCCCAACGGAAAGCCTGACCGGCAGACTCCGTACGAGACCCGAGCCATGATCTACCTCGACAACGCCGCCACCAGCTTCCCCAAGCCCGAGCCGGTCTACCAGGCGCTCGACCACTTTGCGCGGTCGAGCCTGGCGAACCCGGGTCGAGCCGGACACCGGATGGCGATCGCCGCGGAACGGCAGCTCGACGACGCCCGCCATGCGCTCAACCAGTTCTTCCGCGGCGAGGCGCCGGAGCGCTGGATTTTCACGATGAACGCGACCGACGCCCTGAACCTGGCGATCAAGGGAATCGTTCGGCCGGGCGATCACGTCGTGACGACCGACCTCGAGCACAACTCGATCAGCCGTCCGCTGGTGGCGCTCGAGCGGGCCGGCCTGATCCGGTTGACGCGGGTCGCTTCTGACGCCGGTTACGTCGATCCCGAGGCGATCCGCCGCACGATCACGCCGGAAACCTCACTGGTCGCCCTGACGCACGCCTCGAACGTGCTGGGGACCGTGCAGCCGATCGAGGCCATCGCGCCGATCGTGCGCCAGGCCGGGTCGCTGTTCCTCGTGGATGCGGCGCAGACTGCCGGCGTGGTTCCGATCGACCTCCGCAGCCTGGCGATCGACCTGCTGGCGTTTCCTGGTCACAAGGCCCTCTACGGCCCGACGGGCACCGGTGCCCTTTACGTCGGCCCGCGGACCGACGGGCGGATCCGGCCCTGGCGAGAGGGCGGCACCGGCGGCGACTCGTCGAGCCCGACCCAGCCGACGATCCTGCCGTACGCGCTCGAGGGCGGGACGCCCAACGTGCTGGGCGTCGCCGGCCTGGCCGCCGGAATCGCGTGGGTCGCCGAGCGCGGGCCCGATGCCATGCGCCGGCACGAGGTCAGTTTGCTCCAGCACGTGGTCGACTGGGCGAGCGACGCCGAGGGCTGGAGCATCGCCGGCCGCTGGGACCCCGACACCCACGTCGGGGCCCTCTCGTTGATCACGCCCGAATCCCTCGCGCCCCAGGACATCGGCGCGATCCTCGACACGAGCTTCGGCATCGCCGTCCGCCCGGGACTGCACTGTGCGCCTTACGTCCATCGCCGGCTCGGCACCTACCCGGGCGGCACGTTGCGTCTTAGCCCGGGACCCTTCACCACGCCGGCTGACGTTGATACTTTCGTCGCCGCGTTGAGCGAGATCACGGCTACGGTGGCCTGACGGATCGACGTACGAGTCGTGGCGATCAAGCGACCTCCAGGTCCGAGGGAAGAGAGCCGGGGAGAATCAATGAACGCGTGGTTTGTCTGGGTCCTCCTCGCCTTCCAGCTCGCGCTCGTGCCGTACCTCCTGCTGCTGCTGGTGGCCGCGATTGCGGCCATCCTCGCGAGGCAAAGGAGTCTTCCGGCCGACGAGCCGCGTTCGCGGCTCCTCGTGATGATCCCGGCGCACGACGAGGAAAGCGGGATCGCGGCGACCGTCGCGAGCTGCCTGGCGTCGGACTATCCCGCCGAGCTCTTCGGCGTCCTGGTCATCGCGGATAATTGCACCGACCAGACGGCGGCCATCGCCCGCACCGCCGGCGCGCGGGTCATCGAGCGCTCGGACCAGACGAGGAAGAGCAAGGGCTACGCGATCGAGTCCACGATTGCGAAGCTGGTCGAGTCGGGCGAGTTCAACGGTCTTGACGCGCTGGTCTTCGTCGACGCCGACACCACGATCGACCGCGACCTGCTCCGCTGGTTTGACGCCGACCTGCGCGCCGGGCTCGACTGGGTCCAGTGTTATTACACCGTGGCCAATCCCGAGCAGAGCTGGCGAACGCGGCTGATGACCTACGCATTCGCGCTGTTCAACGGGGTGATGCCGAAGGGGCTCCAGGCCATCGGCATCAGCGCGGGGCTGCGCGGCAACGGCATGTGCTTCTCCACTCGCGGCCTCCGGCGACGGCCCTGGGTTGCCTACGGGCTGGTCGAGGACATGGAGTTCTCCTGGATCCTGCGCCTTTCGGGTGAATCGGTCGCCTTCGAACCAGCCGCGCGCGTCTACGGGGCGATGCTGGGCTCGGGCGGCGAGGCCGCCGCGAACCAGCGCCGGCGGTGGGAGTTCGGCCGGAAGGAGATCCGGCGAAAGTACACACGGCAGCTCCTCCGCGCCGGACGGATGAACCCCTGGGAACGACTGATCTCACTGGGTGAGATCACGATGCCAACCATGGGCGTGCTGGTGATGTCGTACGTCATGCTGTCGGGTCTGGGCGTGGCGGCAATCGCGTGGACCTGGCCGATCGCATCGGTGGAACAATCGTTGTTGCTCGCCAGCATGGCCGTAATGACGCTCGCCGTCAGCCTGTACGCGGTCGCGCCGTTCCTGGCCATGCGGCTGCCGCTGCGATACGCGGGAAGCCTCGTGCGCCTGCCGGTGTACCTGGCGTGGAAGGCCCTGATCTCGATCGGCGGCCGCCCGACGGCATGGATTCGCACGGAGCGAGTTCCGCAGGCGAAGATGCCGCAACCAACGAGCGAGGGCGATTCCGCCCCGGGTAACCCGGCGCAGGATGAGGTGCACGCGGGCGAGACCGCATAGAAACCGGGCGAGAGAGGGCGGAACCGGGATGTTCGCCGGGCGCTCCTTGCCATTTCCGATAGGATTCGGTGAGATGATGCGAAGCGGTCGGCCCTCCGGCGAGGTGGTCGTCCGACCCGCTCGAGGATCGAACTGGCGTCTGGCGATCCCCCGCTTGATTCATCCCTCCGACTCATTGCCGCGCCTGCCGTGCCGTGCCGTGCGAGTTCGCAACACTCCGGCAGGTTCTACGAAGCGACGTCGCAATTTGCTATGCTGTCCGCGAGGCGGGCGCATCACCTGAACGGACCGCACGAACCGAGTCTCGAAACGACCTGATCAAAAGGAGGAGTCTCGTGTCTTTACGCGTGGGCATCAATGGTTTTGGACGGATCGGCCGTCTGGTCTTCCGGGTGCTGGCCGAGCGACCGCAGGACTTCGACGTCGTCGCGATCAACGACCTGTCGGACCCGAAGCACCTGGCTCTGCTGCTCAAGTACGACAGCGTGCAAGGGCGGTTCAAGGGCACCGTCGAGGCCCGCGAGAAGAGCATTGTGGTCAACGGCAAGGAGATCCCGATCACCACCGAGCGCGACCCGGCGTCCCTGCCGTGGAAGAAGCTTGGCTGCCAGGTGGCGCTCGAGTCGACTGGCCGGTTCACCGACCGGGCCGCCCTGCAGAAACACATCGACGCCGGCGCCGAGCGGGTCGTGCTGTCAGCACCCGCCAAGGATGATCTCGACGCCACGATCGTCATGGGCGTCAACGACGACATCCTGACCAAGAACCACCGGATCATCTCGAACGCCTCGTGCACCACCAACTGCCTGGCCCCGGTGGCCAAGGTGCTGCATCAGACCTTCGGCATCGTGAATGGTCTGATGACGACCATTCACGCCTACACCAACGACCAGCGCGTCGCCGACCAGATCCATGAGGATCCGTATCGTGCTCGTGCGGCCGCGGTGAACATCATCCCGTCGAAGACCGGTGCGGCCAAGGCCGTCGGCCTGGTTATCCCCGAGCTCAAGGGGAAGCTCACCGGTTACGCCCTGCGGGTGCCGGTGCCCGTCGGGTCGGTCACCGACCTCACCGCCCAGTTGAAGTCGCCCGCCACCCGCGAGCAGATCAACCAGGCGATCAAGGACGCGGCCGCCGGGCCGCTCAAGGGGATCATCGAGTACGCCACCGATCCGCTGGTCTCCAGCGATATCGTCGGCAACCCGCACTCGTGCATCTTCATGCCCGAGCAGACGCTGGTCATCGACAATCTGGTAAAGGTCGTCGCCTGGTACGACAATGAGTGGGGCTACTCCAACCGGACCGCCGAGCTGCTGACCAGGCTGGGCTCGCTGTAAGCCTCTGAACCGGCGACCGCCGGGACACGAGAAGACGGAACCGCGAAAATCGCGAAAGACACGAAACGGACCATCGACGCGAGCAAAAGCTCACCTCGAACCCATCGGTCGTTTCGCGGTTTTCGCGGTTTTCGCGGTTCGCTCTCCTGGCGGATCGCCGAGAGAAACGCACGATGGACGGCCGGACCTCCTCGGGCCGCCCCGTAGCCGCAGAGTGTCGTCCCTCTCTCCGCGCATCCAAGACACGAGGAACTCCCATGCCGAAACAGACGGTTCGCGACATCGATGTCACCGGCAAGAAGGTGCTGGTGCGGGTCGACTTCAACGTGCCCCAGACCGCCGACGGCAAGGTGGCCGACGATCGGCGGATCCGAGGCGCGCTGCCCACGCTCACCTCGATCCTCCAGCGCGGCGGCAGCCTGATCCTCGTGAGCCACCTGGGCCGGCCGACCGGCGACCCCGCCGCCGACGCGCCCTTCCGGCTCGACCCAGTCGCCGCGCGGCTCCAGGAGCTGATCGAGCGGCCCGTGCTCAAGGTGCGGGATACCGTCGGCCCCGAGGCCCAGGCGGCGTGCGCCGCACTCAAGCCAGGCGGGATCGTCATGCTCGAGAACGTCCGGTTCAACAAGGGTGAGAAGAAGGGGGATCCCGCCTTCGCCGTCCAGCTCGCGGACCTGGCCGACTGCTACGTCAACGACGCCTTTGGCACCTGCCATCGCGACGAGGCCTCGATGGTCGCCGTCCCCGAGCAGTTCCCGGCCGAGCGGCGCGCGATCGGGTTCCTGGTCGACAAGGAGCTCGAGATCCTCGACACGCTGCTGCGGGCGCCCAGGCATCCGTACGTCGCCGTGATGGGCGGCGCCAAGGTCTCAGACAAGATCCTCGTCATCGAGAACTTGCTGAAGAAGGTCGATCGCCTGCTGGTCGGCGGCGCGATGACGTACACCTTCCTCAAGGCGCAGGGACTGCCGATCGGCTCGAGCCGGGTTGAAGCCGACAAGCTCGACCTGGCTCGTCAGGTGCTCGACCTCGCCGGCGAGAAGCTGGTGCTGCCGATCGACCACCTGGTCGCGGACCAGCCCAGGGCCGGAGCGCAGACGAAGGTCGTCGGCCGCGACGAGATCCCCGACGGCTGGTTCGGCATGGACATCGGCCCGGCGGCCGCGGCCGAGTACGGCGCCATCATCAAGCAGGCCGGCACCGTGGTCTGGAACGGACCGATGGGCATGTTCGAGGTCGAGGCGTTCGCGGCCGGGACTCGCTCCGTGGCCGAGTCCCTGGCATCCTCGCCCGCCGTCACCGCGGTGGGCGGCGGCGAGTCGGCCGAGGCCGTCGAGAAGTTCGGCCTGGCCGACAAGGTCAGCCACGTCTCGACCGGTGGCGGGGCCTTCCTCGAGGCGCTCGAGGGCAAGGTCTTCAACGCGCTCAAGGTGATCCCCGACCGTTGATCTCGGTCGGGCGATTCGCTGTTGTCCCGTAACCCTCCGCGTTCTGTTGTCCTATTACCCCGGCACGAAAGATCCTCATGTCGGTCGGGAATTCTTGCCCGACACTCAGGCCCCGTCGGACAAGAATGCCCGACCTGCTTTCATGCCGGTGGAATAAGTCCAGGACGCGAGGGGCGGCTCAGTAGCTCACCTCGGGCGGAACGCCGGTGAAGATCTGCTTCACCTCGCCGACGAAGCCCGCGGGAACGCCGATGAACGTCGCCCTGGCGACCTTGACAAGCTTGTTGTCGCCCGCGCTGTCGTAATACTGCCGCGGCTTGCGGAACAGCGGATGGCGATCGGCAAACGCCACGCTCCGCAACGGCGCCTCGGAGACCGTCCGCTCGCCGGCGCCAGGATCGCCTCCCCGAACGTCGGTGACCGCCGGCGCGGGCGTGATCACGGTCGCCGGTCGCTTCATTCCGGCCGTCTGGCAGCCGAAGAGAAAGGCGACGGCAATTGCCGGCAAACCGCGGAGAATCCGCCGATGTCCACGCATGACGATGAACCTCCTGCTCGGCGTAGTCGCGATCCTGGGGTGTGACTCGACGCACCGCCGGCGCGCGATGCCGACAGTCAACCATACCCGACGGAACGCCGCCCGGAGCAAGATCATCGCGAGGAGGGGAGTCCGAATGTGACGCACCAATAGCCTGTGCCGGCCTGGTCGACGGCGTAGCCCACGCCGATCTGGGAATATGCACCGAGGATGTTTCTCTTGTGGTGTGGGCTGTTCATCCAACCTTTCATGACCCGGTCGACCGTGAAGTGCCCGGCGGCGACGTTCTCGCCGGTGCGGAAGTAACGGTAGCCGCGGGCCTTGACCCGCTCGGCCGGCGCGGACCCGTCGCTGCCGGTGTGTGTCATCTTGCGGCGCGCGGCCATGTCCTCGGCGTGCGCCTGGGCGGCGGCCGTCAGCTTGCGATTGATTGTGAGCCGCTTCAGCTTGGCGTCGGCCCGGAAGACGTTGTGGGCGTCGACGATCCGGGTCCGCAGGGCCTCGAGCTCCTCGGGCGTGGCCGGCCGTGGCATCCGCTCGCCTGGATCGTCGCCGCCGCGGATGATGACCGGGCGCCCGGGCATCCAGGCACAGCCAGCGGCCGTCAGGCCCCACACAATCGCGACAACCAGTCGTCGGGTCGGCATTCCGGTCGATTCCGGTCGCATTGAGGCGAGAAGTTCGCGACGGCCGCCCGCTCGCGTCCGCCGCAGGACGAGGGATCGGACGAGCCGGGGCGTCGTCTCCAGCCTAACCAGGTTGAACATCGGCCGCACACCGGTTACACTCCCCACCTCGTACCACCATACCCCGCCAGTAGTTTGCGCCCATGTTGCTCGTCAGCGTCCGATCCGAGGAAGAGGCCCGCGCGGCGGTCGCGGGAGGTGCAAGCATCGTCGACGTGAAGGAACCTCGCCGCGGGTCGCTCGGCATGGCTCCGAGCGTGCTGTGGGGCCGCGTTCGTGCGGCAATCCCGCAGTCGATCCGGCTCAGCGTCGCGCTCGGCGAGCTGGCCGAGTGGACCGAGGATGCGGTCGGTTCAATCCCCGCCGAGCACTGGCGCGGCGTCGCGTTCCGTAAGGTTGGGCTCGCCGGCGCCGGCTCGTCGTGGCGACGGAACTGGAGACGGCTGCGCGCCCAGATCGACGCGGCATGTCCCGCCGGCGATGCCGCCGCCTCGGGATGGGTCGCCGTGGCATACTTCGACTGGAAACTTGCCTGGGCTCCCGATCCTGAGTCGGTCATTGCCGAGGCCGCCAGCACCGATCGATGCACATGGGTGCTATTTGATACCTGGGACAAGACACGGCGCGTCGCGGTTGACGCGAGTGCGCTCGGGTGGATCGCGCGGGCGAAAACCGCGGGGCGATCGGTGGCCCTGGCCGGCTCGCTCGACGAGTCGGCCATCCGCCGGCTGCGGTCGTCGGGTGCCGATCTGTTCGCCGTCCGGGGCGCCGCATGCCGCGGGGGCGATCGGAACGGGACGATCGACGTGGAACGCGTCGCGAGGCTGGTCGCGGCCGCGGATAGTTGACCGCCTCAGAGCCTGCTCCAGGACGATCCTTATCCGAAGGGCGAGTCCCCCGGCGAGCTGGTGATTCAGACTCCGCAGACGCATCAGCCTTCCTGTGTTGAGACAGATTGTCAGCGTGCGCGCGCGGGAGCCGCGGCTGGTCCGGGGGCCGGTAGTGCCGACAGTGACGGGGCTGCTGCCGGGTCCGGCGCTGATACGGGTGCAGCGGTGGGATTCGATGGCGCGTCGGCCTGTTCCGCCTGGTTGAGCATTGCGTGGATCAGGGTGGGCGTGCCGAGGGCGAGCAGGAGGTCGGCCTGGGCCTGAGTGGCGGCCCAGACGGCGTCGAGACGCGCGACTTCAAGCTGGATGAGGCGGCGGCGGGCCTGCATCAGCCGGGGCAGGTCGGTCTGGTTGGCGTCGAACAGACGCTGGAGCGTGTTGAACTCCTTGGTGAGCTCGCCGGTCAACTCGGTCGCGTTGTTGACCAGGTCGGTGGCGCCATTCCACTTGGCGACAGCGGCGCGGACCTGCGAGATCGCCCGCTGCTGCGCCTGCTCGGCGGCGACGATCGCCCGGCCGTGTTCAGCCTGGCGCTGGCGGACCAGCGGCTTCCCGTTGTTCCAGATCGGGACCTGGGAGATGAGGACCAGGCCGATGTACTGGATACCGGCTTCGTCCATCTCCCATTGCGGGCCAATGACGGGCGTGGGGATCCGGTCTCCCCTCGCCAGATTGACGGCCGAATGGGTGCCGCGGACCTGGGCCTGCATGGCCTGGATGTCCGGGCGATTCCGAAGGGCCTCGCGGATCATGACATTCTCGTCAACCGGCGGGATGTAGGTCGGGAGGCTGAATTCGCCGAACGGCTCGGCCGTACCGGCCGTCTCGGGGATTCCGATCTGATTTCGCAGGTCGGTCAGCGCTGTCCGGTATGCCTGCTCGGCTGCCTTGATCTGCTGCCGCGCGGCGCGGCTTTCGACCCGAGCCAGCATGACGTCCGCAGCCGTCCCCTGCCCAGTCTTGAGCCGGTTTTGAAGGACCTCAATGAGTCGATCATTGAAATCGGCGAGATCATTCGCGGCCCGGACCTTCTCGCGGTTGTAGGCGGCCGTCTGGAAGAAGCGATAGGTCTGGACCAGCGCCGTCAGCTCGGCCTGCAAGACGTTCCACTGCTGCTGCTCGTAGGCCGACTTGGCGATGTGATAGCGGTGCGTGGTCTGATGCCCGAGCTCGACCGGTTGCCGCAACGAAAGGTAGAGAAGCTGCTGGCCGTAGTGATAGTAACCACCATGATTGCTTCCGTGTGCTCCGCGGGTTCCGGCGATGCCGTTTCCGAAGGTACTCGGCGGGATCAGGGTGATGGGGCGGTAGTCGACCCAGAGTGTCGGGTTGAGGGCGACGGGGAACTGGCGGGCAACCTCGACGGCTTCGGCCGACGGGGCGTTGGCCTGTGTTCCGCCCTGGCGCAGCACGACCAGGTCGGGGTTGCTGGTGAGCGCGCCGTAAAGTGCGGCCTGGAGGGTAAGCGACTGGCCGCCGAGCTCGGGCGATCCGGCCGTCGGCACGGGAGCGATCGGGGCCGCCGGCCCGGCGACTGGCGTGCCGAACTGGACGGCCGAATCCATTGATGAAGCCTGGACGCGCCGGACGTCTCCATCACGGCCAGCGCGGACCGCACGCCCGGCTGCGGCGGGGCTCGCGGTCGTGTACCGGCGGGCGGGGCTCGTGGGAGCGATGCGACTCGGAGCAGCGCCCGGACGGGCCGGCTGCGAACCGGCGCGGCGCGGCGGCGTATTCCGAGAGGCGTTGCGTCCGATCGCCGGAGTCGATCCTCGCCGCGTTACCTTGCGCTCCGAGGACGGCGCCCGAGTGGTCGTGGAGGTGGTCCAGGATTGTGTCGGCCCCTGGGGATCTCCGCCATCCGCGGGAGAAGGGAAGCCGCCGGCATTCGCCCGGGCGTCGCCCAGGAGTGCCAGGAGTGCCAGCGCACAGAGCCCGACCGGTCGGCGCATGAGACATCACTCCTAAGCTTTGGGATACAACGAGGCCGCCGGCCGTCTTGACGGGTGTTCACGTCCACCCTGGCCCATGTGCGGGTGACGAGGACCGGCAATTGAGTTATCGTCAGCACTTCCGGCAGGATCACACTGTTAAGAAGATTTAACCGAAATCCTCATGAAACCGGGAATAATTTCGGATTAGAGTGGATTACGGATTCCTTGCCTGCTCCATTCCCGCCGCGTGGACTCTTTCGCCGATTCAGGCACGGCCCTATTCGCACATCTCGAGGAGGGAAGAGTGAGTTCGTTCTTGCTGCGTTCAAGGTGGTGGATTCTTGCACTACCACTCCTCGTTGTATGCGCCGGCTGCGAGTCTCCCAGTGAAACGGTCAAGGCCGATGACGCCGCTCCCGAAGAGGCCGAGGCCGAGGTGACGGTCCGGGTCGCGCCGGCCCGGTTCGAGCGGGCGGCCCGGACGATCGAGGGCCTGGGGCGATGCGAGGCGCTGCCTGATCATACGGCCCCGCTCACGCCGGCCGTCGAGGGGCATGTGCACGAGCTTCTGGTCGAGCAGGGCCACGAGGTGAAGAAGGGGCAGCCGATCGTCGAGCTGAACAAGGCCGTGGCGCAGGCTGATCTATCCGAGAAGACGGCGACGCGCGACGGCCTGATCGCCTCGCTGGCGCTGCTCAAATCGATCCCGCGTCCCGAGGAGCGGCGGGCCAACGAGCTGGCCGTCGAGCAGGCGAAGATCACCCTGGAGCAGGCACGAATCGCCGCCGATCGGCTCCGGCCGCTGGTCAAGCGTCACGAGGTCCCCGAGCAGCAGCTCCAGGACACCGAGCGTGCCGTCCATCTTGCCGAACTTCAGGTGCAGACGGCGGAGGCAACCCTTCATGTTATGATGATCGGACCACGCCGGGAGGCGATCGCCGAGGCGGAGGGGAAGATCAAGACGGCCGAGGCGCTGGTCGCGTTCTCGCGGGCGCACCTCGAATATCACACGATCCGGTCGCCGATCGACGGGGTGCTCGATAGTCTGACCTGCCGCCCCGGTCAGACAATCGCCATTGGGAGTCCGATCGGCGAGGTGGTCGATACGCGGCAGGTCTTCGCGACGATATGGCTGTCGCCCCGGGCGGCCTCGTCGGTTCGCGTCGGGCAGAAAGCCAGGGTGCGACCCGCCGATGCGATCGTCGATCAGATCGCTGCCGACAACCATGACCGGGAGAAGACCGGCAAGGTCGCGTTCGTCGGCCGGGTGGCCGATCCCCAGACCGGCAACCTGCCGATCCGCGTCCTGGTGGACAACCCGGACGGGCAGCTCACCATCGGCCAGTCGATCCGGCTCTCCATCTTGCTCGGCGAGAACGAGCCGATCCTCCAGGTCCCGTCGGGCGCGGTCCTGGACCTCGGCGACGGGCCGGTGTTCTCGGTCGTCCGGGACGGGAAGTCAGTCGTCCTCCATCCCGAGGTGGGCGCCACCCACGACGGCTGGACCGCGGTCACCGGGACCGACCTGAAGCCCGGCGAGCAGGTGATCGTCGACGGCGGCTACAACCTTCCCGAGAAGACGGCCGTCAAGCTGCTCGCGGGTGAGGGCAAGGAGGAGCCGAAGGACAGGGCCGACGGGCACGACAAGGCCGCGAAGGAGGAAGCCAGGGCCGCGGCGAAAGAGGAAAGCAAGCCCGCCTCCAAGGAAGACGAGAAGACCGCGGCGAAGGAGGAGGGGGCACGGTCATGAGCCTGGCAGTCGAGCCAACCCTGGAGCACAAGCCCCACGCTTCCAGGGGACATGTCAACCTGGTTGCCTGGGCCCGGCCCTATTTCGGCCTGATCCTCGTGACCACTACCATGCTGACCGTGTTCGGCGTCATTTCGATGCTTCGCATGCCCAGCGGCATCTATCCCGAGGTCGCCTTCCCGCGGATCGTCGTGATCGCCCAGACGCCCGGCCTGGCGGTCAAGGATATGGAGGTCGCCGTCACCCGGCCGATCGAGGAGGTCGTCGGCATCGTGCTGGGCGTGGTGCGGGTGCGCTCCAAGTCGGTCCGGGGCGCCGCCCAGCTCGACATCGACTTCGCGCCCGACACCGACATGATCCAGGCGCTCAACGACGTCCGAGCCCGCATGGCCGAGGTCGGGTCGCAGCTTCCTCCAGGAACCACGACGATCACTGAGCGGCAGACACCCTCGGTCTTCCCGATCATCTCGTTCGTCGTGACCGGCGGCCGCGGGCCGTCGGAACTGCACGACTACGCGTACTACGACCTGCGGCCGCGGATCAGTCGCATTCCCGACGTTTCGTACGTCACGGTTCAGGGAGGTGACATCCGCGAGATCATCGTCGAGGTGGATCCGCAAGCTGTTGTCTCGGCGAATCTCTCGATCGCGGATGTGTCCGATCGCCTGACCAAGGAGCACCGGCTCAAGGCGGTGGGGCGATTCGATCGCGAGGCGCTGCAATACCAGGTGGTGGCCGACACGCTCGCGACCAATCCCTCCGACCTGGAGGACGTCGTCCTCGCCGAGAAGAACGGACAGTCGATCCGCGTCCGCGACATCGGCCGGGTGATGATCGGCCACCAGGACCGGACGATGGCGATCCGCTCCAACGGCAAGGACGCCGTGGCGCTGACGGTCTTCCGCCGGCTCGGGGGTAACGCACTGGCCGTCTCCTCGGCGCTCAAGGAGGTCCTGCACGGCGCGGCGCAAAGCGCTCCGACCGGCGTGCAGATCCACCCGGTATATGACCAGGGCCAGTTGGTCCACACCGCGATCGCCAACGTCCGGGATGCGATCGTCATCGGCGGCCTCATGAGCGTCGCGGTACTGTTGCTGTTCCTCAAGAGCCTGCGGGCCACGCTGATCGCCGCGCTGTCGATCCCGCTCAGCCTCATCATCACGTTCGTGTTCCTCTACCTGACCGGCGACACGCTCAACCTGATGTCGCTGGGCGGGCTCGCGGTGGCGATCGGGCTGATCATCGACGACACGGTCGTCGTGATCGAGAACATCGCCCGCCACCTGGCGGAGGGGCAATCAGGGGACGAGGCCGTGGACAACGCCAGCCGCGAGATCAGCGGCGCGGTCATCGGCTCGACTCTCACGACGATCCTGGTGTTCGTCCCGCTGGCGTTGGTGAGCGGCGTCGTCGGGCAGTTCTTCCAGTCGCTGAGCGTGGCGCTCTCGGTGGCTCTACTGGTCTCGATGGTCGTCAGCCTGACGATCATCCCCGTGCTGGCCGCGCGGTTTTTGGGCCGTCGTCCGATGCCGACGACCGGCCCGATCTACAACATGCTGGCCGATCGTTATGAGGGCCTCCTGCGGGGCGGGCTCCGCTTTCCGAAGATCGCGGTGTTTCTCGCCGTACTTGTGCTGATACCGCTGTGGTTGCTGGCAACTCACATGGAAACCGGCTTCATGCCGGACATGGACGAGGGCGCGTTCGTGCTCGACTACGAGATGCCGGTCGGCACGTCGCTGGCGCAGACCGACAAGGTGCTGCGCCGGGTCGAGGCGGCGCTGCAGGAGACCGAGGACATCTCGGGCTACATCCGCCGCACCGGCGCCGAGCTCGGTTTCTTTGCGACCGAGCCCTACACGGGTGATATCCTCGTTAGCCTCAAGCCGAGCGGTCAGAGGCGGCCGATGGAGGAGATCATCGACGAGCTGCGCGAGGAGCTGGAAGGTACGGTTCCCGAGCTGGAAACGGAGTTCGTCCCGCTGGTGCAGGACCAGATCAACGACCTGGCCGGCGTGGCCAGTCCGATCGAGGTCAAGGTCTTCGGACCCGACTTCGCCACGCTGCGCGCCCTGGCCGCGCAGGTTGGCGAGATCGTCGAGAAGACGAAAGGTGCCGACGATGTGAACTCGCACGTCCGCCTCGGCAATCCCGATGTCGTGGTCCGACCCGACAGCGCCCAGACGGCGCGGGTCGGCCTGACGGTGATGGACGTCGAGGCCCAGCTCAACGCGGCGCTCTACGGTCAGGTCGCCAGCACCGTGCCCGAACAGGACCGGATGACGCAGATCCGGGTTCGCTACCCCGACCGGGTCCGGTTCGATCGCGAGAATCTCGGGCTGCTGCCCATCAGCCTGTCGAGCGCGACCCCGATGTCCCCATCGGCGTCGACGTCCGCCGGCACCCTCCCCGTTTCGGCCGCCGGGGTCGGGTTCGTCCCCCTCGGGCAGCTTGCCACGATCCGGACCGTCCGCAGCCCCAACGAACTGTGGCGCGAGAACCAGCAGCCGGTCATCACCGTGTCGGCCGAGCTGGGCGACCGCGACCTGGGCTCGGTCAATGAGGAGCTGCAGGAGAAGCTCAAGGAGCTGAAGTTCCCGCCGGGATACCGCTGGGAGCTGGCCGGCAGCTACCGGGCCCAGCAGGAGTCGTTCCAGAGCCTGCTGACGGTCCTGATCGTCGCCTCGTCGCTGGTATTCCTCCTGCTCGGCTTCCAGTTCCAGAGCCTGACCCTGCCGTTCCTGATCTTCCTCACGCAGCCGATTTCCCTGGCCAGCGCGCTTCTGGCCCTCAAGATCACCGGGACGCCGCTCAATGTGTCGTCGTTCATGGGGGCGATCCTGCTGATCGGCCTGGATGTCAAGAACGGGATCATCCTCATCGAGTACATCGGCCAGCTTCGCAATGAAGGCCTGCCCCTGCACGAGGCACTGGTCCGCGCCGGCCGGACGAGGTTCCGGCCGATCCTGATGACGAGTCTCTGCACCATCCTGGGCCTGGTGCCGCTCGCCTTCGGGTTCGGCCCAGGCGCCCAGATGCAGCAGCCGCTGGCGATCGCCGTCATCGGCGGGCTGATCACCAACATGCTTTTGACCCGCCTTTTGATCCCGGTCGGTTATCTGGCGTTCCGGGGAGGGCGCGAACACGCCGCGGCGTGAGCGCGTGAAGAAGCCGCATCGGAAGAACGGCGAGAAGCGAGCGAATTGAAGCAGTCGCCGAAGCCTTTGCGGCTTCGTGGCTTCGGGTTGCCTCGCTCTCTCCTCTCCGCTCGTTTCCTATGACCGGTTCCGATCTTCTGAGGCCGGGCGGGGTGGTTCGACGCAAGGCGGTCGGAGGGGGACGAGCATGGCCCGCGTGCTCATCATCGAGGACCAGCGGAAGCATCTCGAATCGCTTCGGAGGGGGCTGGAGGTCGAGGGGTACGACGTCGTGACGGCCGCGACCGGTCCGGAGGGCCTCGAGGCCGCGCAGGCTGGGGCCGTCGACGTCGTGGTGCTCGACCTGATGCTCCCCGGCCGGCACGGGCTGGACGTGCTGCGCGACCTGCGATCGGCCGGCTTCGTCAAGCCGGTCCTGATCCTGACAGCGCTCGACTCGGTCGAGGAGCGGGTCCAGGGGTTGGATGGCGGCGCGAACGACTACCTGGTCAAGCCGTTCGCGTTCGCCGAGCTACTCGCGAGGATCCGGGCCTTGCTCCGCCGCGACTATCCGGAGCGAGAGCTGTTCCTTCACGCCGACGATCTGGAGATGGACCTCCTCGCCCGTCGTGTCGCCCGAGGCGGCTCCGCCATCGAGCTGACCGGGCGCGAATATGAGTTGCTGGAATACCTGCTGCGCCACAAGAATGAGGTGGTAACTCGCGACATGATCGCGCGCGACGTCTGGAAGGAGTCGACCGGGGCGATGACCCGGGTCATTGACGTGTATATCAATGCCCTGCGGAAGAAGGTCGAGCCGTTCGGCCGGCGGCCGCTGATCCACACGATCCGCGGCATCGGCTACGCGCTGAGGGATGATGGATGAAGCGGCTAAGCATCCGGTGGCGGCTCACGCTCTGGTACGGCATTGTCCTGTCGGCGATCCTCGCCGGTTTCAGCGGGACGGTCTACGGATTGATGCGCCACTACCTCCTCGCGCTGACCGACGCGGCTCTGTCCGAGGAGCTCGAGGACCTCTCGGGCGATGTGAAGCGCTGTGATGACCCGGCCCTGCTCGCGCGGGAGTTGGGACTGCGCTACACCAGCCACGACGGGTATTACTTCCAGGTGAGCAACAGCAGCGGCACGGTCCTGTTCCGGAGCGATGGCCTCGGCCCCGACGGCTTGCCCGGCCCCGGTTTCAGCTCGTCGACTCGATCGCCCGGCCATGCCACCCTCATCCTGGGTCATCTCGGGCATTCGCGGCTCGCCTGGAAGGTTTTGCACGGTCCGGGCGGACCGCTCAACGTCCAGGCCGCCATCTCGCTGGCCCCCACGGACCGGGCGCTTCGAGAGTTGTTGACCGCCCTGATCTTCGCCGGGCCGCTGGTCGTCGCGGGAACCCTCGGCGGCGGCTACTGGCTGGCTCGCAAGGCGCTCGCCCCGGTCGACCGGATGGCCGCCGCGGCGCAGGAGATCACGCTGACCAGGCTGGATCGCCGGATCAACACGCCGAACTCCGGCGACGAGCTGGGACGGCTGGCCGATACATTCAACGACATGATCGCGCGACTTCAGCGATCGTTCGAGGAAGTCCGCCGCTTCACCGCCGACGCGGCCCACGAGCTACGGACGCCACTTGCCTCGATGCGCACCGAGGCCGAGGTGGCCCTGCGATCACCCCGATGTCCCGACCGGGACCAGCGGGTGATGGAGAACCTGCTGGACGAGATCGATCGGCTGACGCGCCTCGTGACCCAGCTTCTGTTTCTCTGCCGCGAGGATGCCGGCCTGTCGCGGGTCCCGCACGTCCCGATGCGGCTGGACGAGGTCGTGCGGGACGTCGCCAACCACATGCTGGTCGTGGCCCGCGACAAGGGCGTGGCGCTCGAGCTCTCGACAATACCGGCGTGCTCCGTTCGCGGCGACTCCGATCGGATGAGGCAGCTCTTCTTCAACGTGCTGGACAACGCCATCAAATATACCCCGGCGGGCGGGCTCATCGAGGTCTCGGCGACCTGTGCCGACGGGCGGGCGAGGATCGTCGTGGCCGACTCGGGGATCGGCATCCCGGCCGAGCATCTGCCGCGGGTCTTCGACCGGTTCTACCGCGTCGATCCGGCGCGGAGCCGCGACCTGGAGGGGACCGGCCTGGGCCTCTCGATCTGCCGCTCGATCGCCGAGGCCCATCACGGCCGGCTGGAGATCGACAGCGTCCCGGGACGCGGAACGAAGGTGACACTCGCCCAGCCCTGCGACTGCCTTCGCGTTCCCGCCGAGCCAGGGCCGGCGGCTGACGCGCATGACGATCGTTTGACCCCGGCGCTGGCTTCACCGGCGAGATGAGATCACCCTGGAGACGGTCCCCATGACAGATGTGACTTGAGCCCGCCGATCTGAGGAATGTCGGCGCGGATCGCCTGACCCTGCCCGATGCGGAGACCGAAGCTCTCCCGTTCTTCCCCGTGGCAGCGATAGCGAAGGAGACTTCCGCGCCCAACATCGAAAACAGATCGTGTTCAACCGGCCGGGACGACCTCATAGATTGTGAAAGCCGCGCCGTCGTCCCGGCGGCCCCAGACGGTGCGCACCCGCCCTGGGAATGCGGTGACGAAGCCCTCGAGCGGGCTGGACGGAGCATTCGCGTAGCGGTTGCGGTCGATCAGCAGGTAGGCCACGCGATGGGCCTCGATCGTCCGGGCGATCGTGGCGGCGTCAGCGTCGACGACGCCTGGGCGCTCGGATGTGGGGACCTCGAGCGCATGGCGGCCGGTCCGCCAGAAGACCTCGCCGGGGTGGCGTGTGAGTACGGGACCGGGCCGATCGGCGTGCTCGGCCAGCCAGGCACACGCGGCGTCGAAGTCCCGCTCGGGCGGCGTTGACGCGCGCGACTTGCCGGCGAGCGTGGCGTACATCGAATAAGGCAAGGCCGCCGCGAGCACCAGCGCCGATGCGATGAGCCTGAGCCGTCGGGCACTCAATCGCCGGCTCATCCATTGGGGCCATCGGCCGAGGAATGCCAGGCCCTCCACGGCACCGATCAGGAGGCAGGGGATCAGGGGAATCAGCAGGCGGCCGGCCTCGGAAAACGGCCAGCCGAGCAGCACCGCCAGGGTACAGCCGGCCACCAGGCCGGCGAGCCGTTGGCGGTGGCGCCGTAGACAGCGGATCCAGCCGAGTGCGATGACCGCGGTCGCGGCCGTCGCCCAGAGATTCGCGGCCAGGGCGAGCCGACGATCGTGGCGGAACATGGTGCCAACCTCGACGAACGGGCCTGTAAGCTGGTCGGGGATGCGTTCGAGGTAGAAGACGAACTGCCCGGTGATCCGCGCGGGCAGGCTCCCGCCGCCGAGTGCGAGGCTTGCCTGCGAACGGCCCTCGGACGCGCCAGAGAGCACCCAGGCGATCCACGGCGCCACCAGCAAGAGAACGACGATCGTGATGATCAGGACCTCGCGCCAGCGACGAGCGAGCGCCAGGTCGATCAAGACGGCCAGAGCCAGGCCGACAGCAACGTGGCGGGTGAGGATCGCCGCGGCCACGAGGGTTCCCAGCGCGACGGGTCGAATGAGCGATCCCCATCCCCGGCCGGCGGGTTTTCGTCCCGGCACCGAGGCCACGAGGATCACCAGTTGCCCGAGCAGCAGGTAGAGCGGCTCGGACTGGATCGCCGCGCCGGTGCGGACCCAGAGCCAGTTGAGCGCCAGGGCCATCGCCATCAAGAGCGCGGCGCGGGCCGGGACGAGCCGACGGAACCAGCACCAGGCGGCCAGAGTGGCGCCGGCGGTGCAGGCCAGTGAGACCCCACGGGCCGCGACGGCCGAGATGCCCGTGATTTTCCAGGTGGCCGCCAGGACGAGCGGATAGCCGGGCGGGAAGTGGACGTGGCGGGGGTGGTTGGGGTGGTCGATGGCGCGATAGCCCCGCCCTTCGAGCAGCGCCCGAGCGAGCACGGCATAACCGGCGCCGTCATAACGCGGTGGGGCCGTCCAGTCCGTGCTGGCCGCCGCGGCGAGCGCCGAGGCCACCGCGATGAGTGCGGCCGAGGCGATCATCACGGCGATTCGCGCGGCTCGTGTTCCGGCGGTTTGAGGCGATCGGAGCATCGGTCGTTGGAAGGCCGAACCAGATGGGGACAGGCATCTCGAGAACTCCAAGCCAGTCCCCATTTGGTTCGGGCTGTTCGGTTCCCCGCCCGGGCGGGCGGGAGAATTGGGTCCGAGGCGAAGCCTCGATCGATCGCCCGCAACCGCGCCGGGGTCTTGATTGGATCATCCTGACGCTGCGGCAAGCAAGGGCTTCGCGGCGGAGCGGCCATGCCCGGCGTTCTCGAGCGGGGCAGGTGTCATCGCGCGGCGGGGCATCCGGCGAGTCGAGCGGCGCGGGCCCTCGGGCTCCTTGTCGTCGAGCTTGCGGACAGCGCGGAGCTCGATCTTGCGCACCCACTCGCGGGTCACGCCGAGGCGGCGGCCGATTTCCTTGAGGGTCAGCGGGTTGGAGCCGCCGAGGCCGTAACGCAGGGCGATCACGGCCCGCTCGCGCTCATCGAGGCGGTCCATGCGGCGGTAGAGCTGCACGCAGTCGTCCTCGGACTCGATGGCGGAGTCGGGGGCATCGCCGTGGCTGACGGACTCATCCGGCGACCAGCGGCCCTCGGCACTGGCCATGGTGTTCTCGAGCCGGAGCTGCCGCGCCTTCATCGCCCGGGCGACGAGGGTCTTCTGCATCGGGCTGAGCTCCAGCGACTCGGCGATCTCGTCGAAGGTCGGCGGCCGGCGCAGCTCGCGGTAGAGCGAGCGCTCCATCCGCCGCCACTTGGTGAGGAGGCCCACCATGTGCGCCGGCAGTCGGATCGTTGCCGTGGTGTTGATCAGCGCGTGACGGATCGACTGCTTGATCCAGTAGCTGGCATAGGTGCTGAACCGCGTGCCGAAGCGCGGGTCGAACTCCTCGGTGGCGCGGATGAGTCCCAGGTTGCCCTCGCCGATCAGGTCGTCGATCGCGATACCGCGGCCAACGTAATCCCGGGCGATTTTCACCACGAGTCGCAGGTTAGCCTCGATCAGCCGCCGCTTCGCCTCCTTGTCGCCTCGGGCGATGGCCGCCGCCAGCAGACACTCCTCGCCCGCCGTCAGCAGCACGTCATCCTTGAGGTCGTTGAGGTACATCTGCAAACCCGTCCGAATGCCACGATCCCTGGCCTGAATGCCGCTCATGGAAGTCACTCCCCTGTGTCCAGCTCGTCCTCGAAGTCTCGTCTGCCTTGGACATTCCGCCCGGGCCCGCCGTTCCTCGTCTCGCGACGTCGGACGGGAAGATCACCTCCGCGTCTCCCGGATCGCTTCTGCCGGAGTCCCTCGTCGAAGCCACCAAACCAGCCTGCCCCCCCTGCATATCTCCAGCGGTGGCGATCGGCCTGATGCTTTAGTTGCGCTCGCGGACCAAAATCGGCGGCCGTCGGGATTTTTTTCAGATAGCGTGCTATGTTCCCTGACGAAAAAGAGTTGGCCGGTCAGGCGAAGCCGGAGGAATTGATGGAACTCTCTTTAAAGTAATGGCTTGGGGAATACGATCGTCGATGGGCAGGACACTCACGTGATCTTTTAGGACTTTATTAAGACCCCGAAGGATGAGATTTCCGCATTTAAGGGCACAGTGGACTAGCTTTCGCGGACGATGGTCGTTCTAATGAGATTAAGCCGGATCGACGAAGGGGACCGACCCAGATTTGGGTTGACGAGGAATCTTTAATGACGATCCAGGCTGAGGATGGCCGTGAGGGCCGCAAGCCGAGCGATGATCTGAGCCGCGGTATGCGTGACAGCATTCGTGATGGTTCCGATGGGGGTAACACGGCGGGCGGGGAGGCTGACGTGTGCCCGGTGGGGCGAGGGGTCGGCGAGTGGAATCGTCGGCTGGAAGCTCAAGGGACTGTACCGATCCGACGCGTTGATGCGGGGGGATTGGTCGTGGAGCACGAAGTCGATTTCAAGGACCTGATGGATCGGGCCAGGTCGGGCGACGCGCAGGCGGTTCGTGACTTTTTGGGGCGGTTCGAGTGCGAGGTGCGGGCGATGGTCCGCGGCCGGCTGCCACGGAGGATGCGGTCGCGGTTCGACTCGGCCGACTTCGTCCAGGCGGTCTGGAAGAGTTTCTTCGCGGACCTGAACGACCGGCCATGTGAGTTTAGCGACTCGCAGCACCTGCGGGGCTACCTGGCCGGGGTGGTCCGCAACAAGGTGAACGAGCAGCAGCGCCGGCTCACGCGGACCGAGAAGTACGACATCACGCGGGAGGAGCAGCTTTACATTCGGCGGGGCGACCGCGAGATCGTGCGCGAGCTTTGCTCGGCGGATCCATCCCCGAGCGAGCGGGTCCAGGCCGACGACCGGCTCGAGCAGTTGACGTCGGGGTGCAGCCAGCGCGATATCGACGTGCTGACCTTGCGTCGCCACGGGATGACGAACGTCGAAATCGCCGATCGCGTCGGGCTGGATGAGCGCTCGGTCCGGCGGATCCTGGCCGGGTTCCGTACGCGAATGGAGGGCCGGGCATGAGCCATCCGTCGTCGACCGTCGCCGTGGAGCGTGCTTCGCGGGGCAGGGAGGTGCTGATCATGCGCGGGGTTGCCGCGGGGTCGGTCGGATCGAGGTTGGCATGCACCTCGGTTGGGGCGCCGGGGATGCGGTTGGCGGGGCGATCGAGCTATTCGGTGCCGGTTCACTCGACGGCGCTCGACGGCGTGCTTGCGGTGTCCGATCGTCGGGACGGGGATTCCGTCGCGTGGGATTCGGCGGCGGCGCTGGGGGCGTCGTGGCGGCCCGAGTTGCCTCCGGTGGTTCACGAGTTCACCGCGGCCTGGGAGCGTGGCGAGGCGCCCGAGATCGAGAGCTACCTGGCCCAGCTTCACCCCGACGACGTGCAGGGAGCGGTTGACCTGATCTACCGGGCCTACTGTCTGGCCGAGGCCGACGGTCAGGCCGCCGATCCCGAGGCATTCGTCGATCGGTTTCCCCGATATGGCGAGCCGCTGGGCCGGCTCTTGCGGCTGCACGGCGCGTGCTCGCCGTCGATGATCGGCTGGCTGTTCGATCCGGCGCCGCGTTCGGCTGCGGACGGCGCGGAGCCGCCGGCCCTGCCCGCGGCGGGCGATTCGATCGGGCCTTATGTGCTTCGCCGCGAGCTGGGTCGCGGCAGCTTCGCCCGCGTGTTCCTGGCCGAGCAGGCCGACCTGGAAAACCGCCTGGTCGTGGTGAAGATCGCCACGAGGCTGACTCGCGAGCCCTGGCTGCTGGCCCGGGCGCGGCACGCGCACATTGTGGAAATCGTGTCGCACGCCGTGGTCGACGATGCATTTCAGTTGATCTGCATGCCGTTCTGGGGAGGCGCGACGCTGGCGGACGTGCTGGCCGCGCGGGCGCGATCGCGCGGGCCGCGGCCGGCCGCGGCCCGCGGCTGGTGGCGCCGGAGCCGGGTCGAGTCCGGCGCGGAACTGCTGTCGGCTCTCGACGCGGTCGCGGCGCCTGAGTATCCCTCGGTTCACCCGTCGCGGCCGGCGCGCGAGGCGATCGCCAGGCTGCCGTATGACCGGGCGGTGGCGTGGGTGATCGCCCGGCTGGCCGAGGCGCTCGATCACGCCGCGGGGCGCGAGGTGATCCACGGCGACATCAAGCCCTCGAACATCCTGCTCTCGGCGGACGGCATGCCGATGCTGCTCGACTTCAACCTGGCGCGGCATGAGGCGCCCGAG
>JAKAUH010000568.1 GCA_021818605.1 Planctomycetota bacterium | reverse complement strand
TCTGCACGAACGACGCGCGGAAGCCGTCGGCCCATTCGAGATCGACGGCGTAGTGGTCGGTGACGTTGCGCCGAGGATCGACCCGGGCAAACAGCCCGCGCCGGCCCCATCCGCTCGCGCGAACCGGCAGCTCGCCCTTGATCCAGTGGAGCACGTCCCAGACGTGGACGGCCTGCTCGACCATCCAGTCGCCCGAGCGCTCGCGACGGCCGAGCCACCCGCCCTGCCCGGTCATCGGCCCGTTGCTGCTCGTCCACGACGCCCGCGCCTCAACGAGCGTCCCCAGCCCGCCACCATGGATCTTCTCGATCGCATCGCGATAGCGCGGGTTCGAGCGCCGCTGAAGGCCGACGTGCACCGCCAGCCCGGGCGCCCCGGCCGCGAGCGCGGCCAGCCGATCGCACGCGGCAAGATCGGGTGCCAGCGGCTTCTCGGCGTACAGGTGCTTGCCCGCGGCGATCGCGTCGCGATAGATTGGCTCGTGCAGGTCGCACGGCAGGGCAATCACGACGGCGTCGACGTCCTTGCGATCGAGCAACCGACGCGGATCCTCGCAGGCGTCGGGCCGCTGGCCACGCGCCTTCTCGACGATCCCCTGGCCCCGAAGCCGATTCTTCGGCTCGGCGTCGCACACGGCCGCGATCGACGCGAGCGGCAGTTCCATCAAGCTCCGCAGCAGAGCCGTACCGCGGTTGCCGATGCCGATGAGGCCCAGGCGCACCGGCGCCGTCGCTTCACCTACCCCGGCTGCTTCCGCCAGGTTGCCCTGGGTCAGCGCCAGGCTGGCCGCGGCCGAACAGCCCAGGAACCGCCGGCGGTTCACACTGATCGGAGGCATCGGTCGGAACTCCACTGGTCGGATCGGACACGACACGGTCCATCCCATGGCGTGGAACGTGCCCCGTTTCTCCATTCGATTCTACACCCGTCGTCCCAGAGTGGGCCATCCCGGACTTGACCTGTCCCGACTTCCGCCAGCATTTTGCGCCGGAAACGCCGGGCCGCGACCTCGCACTGATCCTGTACGCAACGTCCGGCATGAAGCGGAGTTACCTATCCCCACCGAGGCGGCGACAAGCCGCCATCTTCCCCAAGCCGCCCCAGCACGGCCCCAGGTTTCGCCAGTTCGTGTTGCCGAATTCGCCAGCAGGACCCACCATGGTATACTACGACCTGGGGGGGCAGCATACGGATGAACACAGGCGGGACGGTGGTGCGATGGCCAAGCATATCTTCGTGACCGGCGGCGTGGTCAGTTCGCTCGGCAAGGGGTTAACCTGCGCGTCGATCGGCATGTTGCTGGAGCAGCGCGGGCTGCGGGTGCGGCTCCAGAAGTTCGACCCCTATATCAACGTCGACCCGGGCACGATGAGCCCCTATCAGCACGGCGAGGTTTATGTCCTCGACGACGGTGCCGAGACCGACCTCGACCTGGGGCACTACGAGCGGTTCACCCGCGCGCCGCTGACGCGCGACTGCAACTACACGACCGGCAAGATCTACCTCTCGGTGATCCAGAAGGAGCGTGAGGGGCGATATTACGAGGGGAAGACCGTGCAGGTCATCCCCCATGTCACCGACGAGATCAAGCACGCCATCCATCGCCTGGCCACTGAGGACGTCGACGTCGTCATCACCGAGATCGGCGGCACGGTCGGCGACATCGAGGGCCTGCCGTTCCTCGAGGCGATTCGCCAGTTCGCCCTCGACGTCGGCCGCGAGAACTGCCTGTACATCCACCTGACGCTCGTCCCGTATCTCAAGGCGGCGGCCGAGCTGAAGACCAAGCCCACCCAGCACTCCGTCGGGGCCCTCCGCCAGATCGGCATCCAGCCCGATGTGCTGATCTGCCGCACCGAGCATCCGATTCCAGCCGACGAAAAGGACAAGATCGCCCTGTTCTGCAACGTCGAACGCAAGGCGGTCATCGAGGAGCGCGACCGGCAATTCAGCATCTACGAGGTCCCGCTCAGCCTGGTCAACCACGGGCTCGACGAGATCCTGGTCAAGCGGCTGCACCTCAAGGCTGACCCACTCGAGCTCAACGAGTGGCGCGAGATGGTCGAGCGGATCAAAAACCCAAAGCATGAGCTGCGGATCGCGGTCGTGGGCAAGTACATGAAACACCGCGATGCGTACAAGTCGGTGTACGAGGCGCTCGACCACGCCGGGATTGCCAACCACGCGCGCATCCTGGTCGTCCGCGTCGAGGCCGAGGAGGTCGAAAGCCGCGGCGCCGAGGCCGTGCTCGGCGGAATGGATGGCATCCTCGTGCCCGGCGGCTTCGGGATGCGTGGGATCGAGGGAAAGATCGAGGCGATCCGCTTCGCCCGGACCCGCAACATCCCGTATTTCGGCATCTGCCTGGGGATGCAGTGCGCCGTCATCGAGTTCGCCCGCGACGTCCTGGGGTTCGAGGACGCCAACAGCACCGAGTTCGACCAGACGACCGGACACCCCGTCATCTGGCTCATGCCCGGCCAGCAGTCAGTCCGCGAGCGAGGAGGCACGATGCGGCTGGGCGCCTGGCCCTGCGCCCTGGGTGCCGAGGGCATGGCCCGGTCGGCGTACGGAGTCGACCAGATCAACGAGCGCCACCGCCATCGCTACGAGTTCAACAACGCCTATCGCGGCGATTTCGAGGAGAACGGCCTGATCGCCACCGGAACCAGCCCCGACGGCGAGATCGTCGAGATCGTCGAGTTGACCGACCATCCCTGGTTCGTGGCCGTCCAGTTCCACCCCGAGTTCCAGTCGAAGCCGACAAAGGCCCACCCGCTCTTCCGCGAGTTCGTCGCCGCCGCGCTCCGCCATCGGGCCACGGGACGGACCGCGGGCGGAGTCGAGCTCGAAGCCCGCACCGTCGCGTCGCAGGGCTGATCGCCGGATCCGATCGATCGATCGAGGCCGACCCATGAGACTCATCGCGCGCCACTACCTCGACGGGCGCTGGACCGAGATCACACTGGCCGATGGCCGGATCGAATCGGTCACGCCCGTCGAGGGACGGTCGGAGATCGATCCCGGCGACCCCTGGATCACACCGGCGTTCTGGGACCTTCAGCTCAATGGCCGGTGGGGACACTCATTTTCCAGCCCCGATCTGACGGTCGAGCAGGTGGCCGAGATCGTCCGTGCGCAGGCGACGCTCGGCACGGCCCGGCTCTGCCCAACCCTCATCACGGCGCGGGTGCCGGACATGCTCCATGGCCTCCGGTCGATCGCCTCGGCCTGCGATCGTTTTCCCGACGTGGCCGCGCGGGTGCTCGGCATCCACCTGGAGGGCCCGTTCCTCTCGCCGCTCGCCGGCTACCGCGGAGCCCATCCGGCGGAGGCGATGCGCGACCCCGGCTGGAGTCTGTTCCAGGAGTTCCAGGCGGCGGCCGGCGGCCGGATCGTCCTGGTCACGCTGGCCCCGGAACGAGACGCCTCCCTCGAGTTCATCGCCAGGGCCAGCCGCGAGGGAATCGCCGTCGCCCTGGGCCACACCGCGGCCGATGGCAAGGTCATCCAGGCCGCCGCGCGCGCCGGCGCGCGGCTCTCGACCCACCTGGGCAACGGCATCGAGTCCACGCTTCCGCGGCACCCGAACCCCATCTGGGATCAGGCGGCGTGCGACGACCTGTTCGCGTCGTTCATCGCCGACGGCCATCACCTCGGGGCATCCACGCTCCGGGTGCTGACGCGTGCCAAGGGCCCGGGGCGAACGGTCCTCGTCACCGACGCCAGCCCGCTGGCCGGCCAACCCCCCGGCCGTTACGGCGAGTGGGCCGTCGAGCCCTCGGGCAAGGTCGTGGTCTCGGGCACGCCCTACCTGGCCGGCTCGAACGTGACGCTGAGTGAATCGCTCACGCGGCTGTTCGAGGCCACCGCCTGGAGCCTGCCGGATCTACTCGCCACCGTCACCATCAACCCCGCTCGCGTCCTCGGCCGCCCGGCGCCGCGAATCGAGCCGGGCGAGCCGGCCAACCTCGTCCTGTTCCGGTTCGCCGGCGCGGATCGCTTCACGCTGAGTCATACCTGCGTCGATGGCCAGTGGTATGACAGCGAACGCGCGACCACGGACCCTCAATAATGAAAACGACCCGAGCCGCCCCGGATTCCCGGAACGGCACGGGTCGATCGAGTCGATCACCATGCCCGGTCGATCCGATCAGGCCGAGGCTGGATCCTTGTCATCGACCCAGTCACCTTCGAGCTGCTGGTAGCCAGGCAGGTGCAGGAGCGAGCCCTCCTCGCCGGCCTTCCAGCCGTGGACCTGGTTGGGCTTGCCGCGGAGGTGGCTGCGCTCCTCCCAGCGGGCGGCCCAGGCGCCGTCGGCCTCGCTGA
>JAKAUH010000887.1 GCA_021818605.1 Planctomycetota bacterium | reverse complement strand
CCGATCTAATTATACCGGGCGGCGGCGGGGTTGTCCCCTGGGCGGTGCGATCGGGCCGCCGGGCGGTCGGGCAAGATCAGGGGGCGACGTGCAGAGTGGCCGTCAGGTCGACGGGCGGCTCGCCGGGCAGGTCGGTGTGCACGCGAAAGACGCGCCGGAGGTCGCCGCGGGTGCTCCCCTCCTCGGGCCGGTATGCGACCGTCACGACATGGACGCTCTGCCGCGCGTTGCCGGGCGCCGAGGCCAAGAATCCGTCGCCGCCTCCCTCAATCGACTGGATTGTGAACGGACGCGACCCCCGGATCACGAACCGCCCTTGAACCCCCGACGACGAATGCACCGAACCCATCGCCAGCACCGACGGCGCCGCGGTCAGCTCGCCGCGGATCCAGGCCGTCACCATCACGGGAATACTCGGCGTCTCGGGGTCGTTGCTGAGGATCCGGATCTCGTCCCGCACCGGGCCGGCCGGGGCGTCGGGCTTGAGGCTGACCGTCAGCTTGTAGCTCACCGAGCCCCCGCTGCGCCCCGTCTCGACGAGCTGGGCGTTTAGCACCCGCGAGCCGGAGACCATCCGGTGCACCCGCCACCCCTCGAGGTTGATCCGGTCGATGGTCAGATCCTTGCTGGGCGACTGGCCCCGCGCCACCGCGCCGAAGTCGATCGCGCCGGGATTCAGCACGATGTCGCTCAGGATCGTCGAGCTGACCCCCAGGCCCGTCTCGGCCTCGCGCCCGCTCGCCGTGACCATGCTCACGTACAGGACCGTGGATTTCACCCCGACGAAGTTGCGGGTGTCCATCTGGGCCTCGATCACCGCCGTCTGGCCCGGCCCGACCACCGAGGCGCTCGCCCGCCCGCTCGTGCACCCGCACGACGGCCGCAGGCCCAGGATCGTCACCGGCTCTGACAGGTGATTCACCAGCAGGAAGTCGTGCTTGACCTTCGCCCCCCGCGGCACCGGCCCGAAGTCATGCCGGCTCTCCGGGAACATCCGGTCGGCCCACGACGCCGCATTCGCCGGCCCCACCCCCGAACCCATCAGGACCCAGCCCGCCACCACCCCTCGCAGCAATGTGCGCCGAATCATCGTCGCCTCCTGCCATTCAGCCTTCTTCAGGGGCCGCGCCATTTCCCAACCGCGGCCGTCGCATCGTAGGTATCGTCAAGACAGCCCCCGATGCTCAAATTTGCCCGGCGACGCCGATCGGCCAGAACGCGCATATTGCCCACGTTGACGCCGGCAGGCGGTTGCGGCGTTCCTTGCCGGGTCGGGCGGGCGTGGGGTACGATGGCTTCAACCGGTGATTCAGCGGGGCCCATGCTGTTAGCAGCTTCGAGCGATGACCTTGGACGAAACCGAGACCGTGCTCACCAACTGGCTTCAGCAGGCCCTCTCAGCTAGTGGAGAACTACCGCAGGGGATGACCCCAGCCGCCTGGGTCGCCGCCCGTTTCTCGGAGTGGTGGCGTAACCGCGCCAGTGATACGATCGGCGACGCCGAGCGCGCCACCATCGCCGTGCGCGAGGAGCTCATGCGACTCGGCGGCTGGGAGCCCTTCGGCGAGGCACTACACGAGTTGATCCATCTCCAGGACGCCCTGGGCGATCTGCGAGGGCTCATGCGGCTGCCTGCAGGGTCGGACAGCTAACAAGTCGCTCCAGCGGACTCCGTAGCGCGGGGCCGCAGAGCCTGGTCGTTTGGTGAGGGGCCCATGAGCATCATGCCACGATCGACAACCCGGCGCGCCACGCTGGCGGACCTGGCGCGGGTGTCGGGCAAGGCGGAGCTGATCGGCGGGAGGATCGTGGAGCTGATGCCGACGGGACACCGGCCGAATCTCGTCGCCGGCGAGATCTTCGTCAGCCTGAAGAATCACGCGAGGGCGACGGGGCGCGGCGTGGCCTTCACGGACAACATCGGCTTCGCCGTCCCCGAGCTTCCATCGGGCCGCGAGTCGTTCTCGCCGGATGCCTCGTATTACGACGGCCCGCTTCCATCGAACGAGATGGATTTCATCCCCGGGCCGCCCACCTTCGCCGCCGAGGTTCGCAGCAAGAACGACCATGGCCCGGCGGCCGAGGACGCGAGGGCTCGCAAGCGCGAGGACTATTTCCTGGCGGGGACGCTGGTCGTCTGGGATGTGGATCCTCTGGCTCGCTGTGTCCGGGTCTACCGGGTGAGCGACCCGGCCACATCCACGTTGTTCGGCAAGGGCGAACAGGCCGACGCCGAGCCGGCCGTGCCCGGCTGGCGGCTGGCGGTCGATGATCTCTTCCCCTGACGGCATCCCAACTCGCCGCGGCCGGTCGCAATGGCACGACGATCCGCGCATCCGGGAGAATCGGGAGCGCGGGCGTCCCGCCCGCATGTCTTCGGGTCGCAATGGCACGACGATCCGCGCATCCGGGAGAATCGCACCATGGCCGATCGTTATCCCATGGCGCTGAGCCTGCCGGCACGGTACTACGTCGACCCGGAATACTACCGCGCCGAGCTGGAGTGGTACTTCGGCATGATGTGGTTCCACGCGGGCCGGGCCGAGGAGATCCCGACCCGCGGCGATTACGTCCTGCGCGAGGTCCTCGGCGAGAGCCTGATCGTGGTCCGCGGCGATCGGGGCGCGATCCACGCGTATTACAACGTCTGCCGCCACCGCGGCACGCGGCTCTGCGAACAGCCGTCGGGAAGCACTGGGTCCACGATCCGATGCCCCTATCACGCCTGGACCTATGACCTTGAGGGCCGGCTGATCGGCGACCCGCACATGGAGCGCGTCGAGGGCTTCCGAGCGGAAGACTATCCGCTGGCGCGGGCGGCCGTCGACACCTGGGACGGCCTGCTGTTCCTCAACCTGAGCGAGCGTCCCGGCGAGACCCTGCGCGCGCAGCTCGCCGGCATGGACGAGCTGTTCCGGCCCTGGGGGATGGGCGAGCTGCGTGCGGTCCGGCGAGCCGTGTACGACGTCGCGGCCAACTGGAAGCTGATCATCCACAATTACTCCGAGTGCCTGCACTGTCCCGGCGTGCACCCGGCGCTCCAGAAGCTGTCGCATTATCTCAGCGGCGAGAACGAGCCGGCCGACGATGGCTATCTCGGCGGCCGGATGGGTCTGCGCGATGGGATCGCCACGCTCTCGTTCGACGGCCGGGCGCGGCGAGCCTGCCTGCCTGGCCTCGATGCCTCCGCATGCCGGTACGTGTACTACTACGCCGTGCTGCCGAACCTGCTGCTCAGCCTCCATCCCGACTACGTCATGACGCACACCCTCTGGCCCCGCGGCGTGGGCCGGACCGAGATCGTCTGCGAGTGGCTCTTTCACCCCGACGCCATCGCCGCGCCGGGGTTCGACGCCGAGGACGCCGTGGCGTTCTGGGACCTGACCAACCGCCAGGACTGGCACGTCTGCGAACAGATGCAGCTCGGCCTGGGTTCGCGGGCCTATCGGCCGGGCCCCTACTCGCACCGCGAGGACCTGTTACCGGCCTTCGACCGGCTGATCCTCGAGCGGGAGAGCGAGCACGTCCAGGTCGCGGGCGGCAACGGGACGGGTGCCGGCCACGGGTAAGTCGCCCGCGCAGTCGCCGGGGAAATCCCGGCTCAACCGTCGCGGCCGATGGCCTCGACGGGGCATTCGAGGAGCGCGGACTCGCAGGCGGCCTCTTCCTCGGGGCTGGCGGGCTGGCGGGTCACGAAGCTGCGGCGGTCCTCGTCGTTGCGCCGGAAGTTCTCGGGCGCCGTCTCGCGGCAGAGGTCGCAGTCGATGCACGTATCATCGACGTAGAACCGCCCGGGGACCTTGCTGGTGGGATCGGCCATGTCTGGGGTTCGCGGACGGGTGGCGCGGGGTTGGTCGGGCCCGGCCCGGGGAGAGCCGTCGGGGCCGTCCCGGTCGGTCGGGTTCACGACCATTCAGCCTAACCAACCGGCCGGCGACCGCCTAGCCGCCCCGCGGCGAGGAGGGAGATCGCGATCAAGGACGAGGCGAGCGAGGCCGGCCTCGGTGCCCACCGGGTCCAGCCCGTGAACCTCGAGGACCTCCGCGTCCTCCTCGGCCAGCCCGACCCGATGGCGCCCGACGGCTGAACCGTTCCGCCCGTGCCGGCCCGCCGCTGCGGACCCGCCCGCCGCCCGATCGACCCGGCGGTCTTCCGGAGCCCTTGGTTGAGTCTGACGGATGCGGCGGCTGGTCGGATTCAACCGATTCGGCCGGCGGTGTCGATTGTGTGCCCGCGGTCCCGCTCGCAGCGGGGCGAATTGGGTTCGTTCGCGCGCTTTCCGGGCCCAGGAGCCGACTCCAGACCGTCCCGACACCCGACGGACCGCTCGCAT
>JAKAUH010000730.1 GCA_021818605.1 Planctomycetota bacterium | reverse complement strand
AGACAACGTGCCGACGCGGTCAATGTCGTTTGTGTCATGACATGCCCGAACGGTCAGGTCCTGGCAGCATCCCGAACGGTTGCGTATCATCATCGACAGCCCGCTCACGAAATTCCCCTCATTTCGGACGTCGGTCGAGAAGGCCGATCGACTCGACCGAGGACTCGTAACCCCGCCCCGATCGATGTTTGAAACAATGCGTGAAATTGACGCTACCACCACGGCCGAGTACCTGCGCGAGACGGGCCGTGTGGCACGAGATGCCTTGATCCAGGTCCGCGAGCTATCAGGTGGTGTCTCGAACATCGTCTTGCGGGTGGAGGTCGCTGGCCGTCCGCCATTCGTCGTGAAGCAGTGCCGCGAACGGCTGCGAGTGGCGATGGAGTGGCTCGCTCCGCTCGACCGGATCTGGACCGAGTCCGCCACCCTCGGCACCCTGGGACAGATTCTGCCGGCGGGCACGGTTCCCTCGGTCCTCTTTGAGGACCGCGCCGATTACCTCTTCGCCATGACCTGTGCGGCCGACGATGCCGTCACGTGGAAGACGCAATTGCTGGGCGACTGGCACGATCCCGCCGGCCACGCACACCACCAGGACATCGCCGTGCGGCTTGGCGAGCTACTGGGAACGATTCATGAAGATGCTCGCTCCCACCCGGCGCTGCGAGGTCTGCTGGCCGACACATGCCTGTTCGAGGAGCTGCGGGTCGACCCGTATTACCGCACGATTGCCCGCCGGCATCCGTCTCTCGCGGGCCGGATCGACTCGCTGATCGCCGACATGAACCGGCCTCTGGCCGAGCGTACCCTGGTCCTCGGCGATTTCAGCCCCAAGAACATCCTGGTCCACCGCAGGGGCCTGGTCCTGCTCGACTTCGAATGCGCCCACGCCGGCGACGCGGCCTTCGACCTGGGGTTCTTCCTGACCCACCTGATCCTCAAGGAGGTCCGGGCATCGATCGCTGGCGACGGGCAGATGGGGCGATTCGTCGGGCTCGCTCGAGCGTTCTGGACTTCCTACCTGGAACGACGCTCGCTGGACCCACAAACGCTTGAGGAATTCGATCGCCGTGCTGCCCGCCATACGGCGGCCTGCTGCCTGGCGCGAGTCGACGGCAAAAGTCCGGTCGAGTACCTTGACGAACGAGGACAGGCGCTGGCTCGTTCGCTTGCGCTGGCCGCGATGGACGTCGAATCATTGACCATTGCCAGGATCCTGGATGGCCTGGAAGAGGAGACGAAGGGATGACCAGGCTGAAGGAACTGCGGGCGCGACAGGTGCTCGACTCGCGCGGGCGGCCGACGGTGGAGGTCGACGCCGTCACCTCGAGCGGAGCGGTCGGACGCGCGATCGTCCCCTCGGGCGCGAGCACCGGCCGGCACGAGGCGATCGAACTCCGCGACGTCGATCGCGCGCACTACGGCGGACTCGGAGTTCGCACGGCCGTCGATAACGTCTCCCGCCTCATCGCCCCGGAGCTCGTCGGGATGGATCTCGACGACCAGGAGGCAATCGACGCCCGGTTGATCGCGCTCGACGGCACGGCCAACAAGAGTCGACTCGGCGCGAATGCCATCCTCGGTGTCTCACTGGCCGGGGCCCACACCGTGGCCGCGGCGCGTGGCGAGGAGCTGTTCGTCCACCTCGGCCGGCTCTGGAACCGCCGGATCGGCGAATCGGCAAATCCCACGACGCCTTCGCTGCCCCTGCCGATGGTCAACATGATCTCCGGCGGCCTGCACGCGGGAGGAAACCTGGATATCCAGGACGTGCTGATCGTGCCGCTCGGTGCATCGAGCTACAGCCAGGCCCTCGAGTATACCGTCGCGATCTATCGCGCCGTGGGCACGGTCTTGAAGGACTCGGGCCTCGAGTCGGCGCTCGTCGGCGACGAGGGCGGATATGGGCCAAGGCTCCGCAACTCTGAGCACGCCTTGTACGTCGTCGTGCAGGCGATCGAGGCCTGCGGCCTCGTGCCGGGGAAGGACGTATCGATCGCCATCGACGTGGCCTCAACCCACTTTTACGATCACGACCAGGGCATCTACCGGATGCAGGCGAGCAGAGGCAGCGACCTGGATTCCGGCGCGATGGTCGAGCTCCTGGCTGGATGGGTCGGGCGCTTCCCGATCATCTCGCTCGAGGACGGACTCGCCGAGGACGACTGGGACGGCTGGGTGAACCTCACGGAGCGACTGGGCGACTCGGTGCAACTCGTCGGGGATGACCTCTTCACGACCCAGGTCGCGAGGATCCAGCGGGGAATCGACCATCGCGCCGGGAATGCCGTGCTGATCAAGCTGAACCAGGTCGGCACGCTGACTGAGACCTTCGACGCCCTGCGCTTGGCACAATCGCACGGCTTCCGCGCCGTGGTCTCGGCGCGGTCGGGCGAGACCGAAGACTCGACGATCGCCGACCTCGCCGTCGCGACGGGCGCCGGCCAGATCAAGATCGGGTCGGTGGCGCGGTCCGAACGACTGGCGAAGTACAACCGACTGCTCCGCATTGAGGAGGCACTCGGTCCGAATGCCGAATTCGCCCGGTCGTTCGGCTGATTGGCCGCCTTTCTCTGTCGAGCGCTGCCGGCAACCCAATTCCCCCGCGTTACGTCCATCGAGTTGGACTTCAGGTCGCGGAGCCGGACTCGCCGAGCATCGCCCGCGCGGCCGCGATCCGACGGCGGCATCGATCGCGGCCGACGATGACAAGGCAGTCATAAAGTCCTGGACCGACCCCCTGCCCCGTGGTCGCCACCCGCAGCGGATTGACGACATCGCCCATCTTGCGGCCGGACTTCTCGGCGTAGTCGTGGACGGCCTTCTCCAGCGTCGCCAGGTCGTACGGTTCGGTCCTTGCCAGCAGCGTGTCGAGCTCGGCCAGCATGGCCGGCACGCCGTCCTTGCGCAGCCGCTTCTTCACGGCGTCGGGGTCGAACGTGACGTCCTCGGTGAAGAAGAACCGGCCGAGCTTGATGATGTCCGAGAAGGTCTTCAGGCGATCGCCCAGCGCCTCGATCACGCGGCCGATGAGCGCTCGTTCGGAATCGGTCGGGGTCTCACCGGCCAGCAGCCCCTCGCGCCGCAGGAAAGGGACGACGCCCTCGACCTTCCGTTCGAGCCGAACGGTCTTCATCCACTCGCCCTCGAGCCAGAACAGCTTGTCCTGGTCGTGGCTGGCGGGAGAGCTGTTCACGCGGTCGAGGGTGAACTTCTCGATCAGCTCGGCGCGGGAGAAGACCTCCTGCTCGCCGTCGAAGCTCCAGCCCAGCCGCGCGAGGTAATTGAGCAGCGCCTCGGGCAGGTATCCCTTCTCGATGTACTGATGCAGATAGACCAGGATGCCGAGCTTCTCGTACTCGGCCAGCTTCCGCTTCGACATCTTCGATCGCGACCCAGGCTCGGCCACATACGGGATATGCGCGAACGCTGGCAACTCGGCCCCCAGGGCCTCGAAGACGAGGAGTTGCGGGAACGTGTTGGAGAGATGCTCCTCGGCGCGGACGACGTGAGTGATCTTCATCGCGGCGTCGTCCACGGCGCTGGCGAAGTTGTAGAGCGGACTCCCGTCGGGCCGGACGATCACGAAGTCGCCGATCTCGTCGGTGGCGAACTCGACGTTGCCCTTGATCAGATCGTGCAGGACGAGTTTGCGACCGGGCGGCACCTGGAACCGTAGCGCGAACGGCCGGCCCTCGGCCTCGTACTGTGCGGCCTGCTCGTCGGTGATGGGCTGGCGGCGGAAGCGATAGGCACGTTTTTCGCGCTCGGCCGCCGCCTTGTCGGCAGCGCGTTCGGCCTCGGTGCTGAAATCCTTGTAGACGTGCCCGGATTCGACAAGCCGGGCGGCGGCCTGTCGGTAGAGGTCCTGGCGCTGAGACTGATAGTAGGGGCCGGACGATCCGCCGACCTCCGGCCCCTCGTCCCAGTCGATGCCGATCCAGCGGAAACCGTCGAGGATCTTCTGAACGGCATCCTCGACGTGCCGCTGCTGGTCGGTGTCGTCGATCCGGAGGATGAACTGGCCGGCGTGGTGGCGGGCCAGCAGCCAGTTGAACAGGGCCGTGCGCACTCCACCAATATGGAGGAATCCGGTGGGACTGGGCGCGAATCGAGTGCGTAGAGTCATGACGGTCACGATAGGATGTCGCCCGCCGGCTGTCAACGTCCGCCGGGCGATTCCCCGCGAGCCCTCCGGCTTAACTGGCTCCGAGCCGCGCGGGAACGGTCCGCTCGGAAGTCTTCCCGACCGAGGGGCCGAGCGAGACCTCCTCGACCTTCTCGTAACCCAAGGCCCGCAGGACTTCTAGAACCTCGCTCCAGGTCGGGAACATCCGCC
>JAKAUH010000866.1 GCA_021818605.1 Planctomycetota bacterium | reverse complement strand
GTCCGGCAGGCTGTCGCGCAGCTCGTCGGCGATCCGCCCGGTGCCGTCCGGCGAGTTGTCGTCGATGACGAGGATCGCGGAATCCGGCGCATGACGGCGGATCTCCTCCACCAGCGGGCGGAGATTGCCCGCCTCGTTGTACGTCGCCAGCGAGATCAAAAGCCGGTGGCCTTCCGGAAGGGACGTCGCCGAGGGAACGGACACGAAGGGTCTCCTTGCGGTGAAAGCCCATAGAAAACAGGGACCAGCTCGAGGTCTTCGAGGTGCCTGTCCTCGGTGTGCCAGGGCCGGTGGGTCTGTTGGCGCGACGGATCGGGGGACCGTGCCATCATCGGATGGCGTTCCGGATCCGTGCCATCGGTAGCCTATCGCCAGTGGTCTCCCGGCGCCAAGGCGAGGGGTTGTCGTGATCGATTGGGTTCACGGAGCATCGTCGCGATGAGCATGGACCTCGGGCCGACCCTTGCGACCCGCGGGCAAAAGCGTCCCTTGATGGTGCCGGGCGGCTTGACGGGTGATCTTGCATGGGGATGGAAGCAGGTGCCGCCCCCGGGGTTGGCCCGCCGGCCCGGCAAGGCGCCGTCCGGCACGGGTCGAACGCGCGGGCCATCCCCCCCGGGAAGAAGGATGACCGGGAACACCAGGATCCTCGGGGACGACACCTGCTCGCCAAGCAATTCAACAACGACCCGGACGCCGGGCTGTGGCCGTGCACAGGCCGTTAAGAAACCATTTCGGCCGGCCGATGGCCGCGTCATCAGCCATTCCGGGCGGATTGTCGGCTCGAGGTTCCGGATCGCCAGAAAGACGCGAATGCCGCGGGCACCCAGCCCTGACCGACGCATGATGGGGTATGCTGCACCTCACTCCTGAAATAGAGTGTGTCGATGTCGAAGGCCGTTCGCCGAGGTTCTGCTGGGGGCACCATGGAGTCGAAAGGCTATATCCTGATCGACGTGCCAGTCTACCATCGATTCTGGCCTGATATCGATCTCATTGTGGCCGTCATGGAGCATGTCCGCCTGACCTGGCGCGCGATGGACCCACGGGTTTCCCCAGGGTGGGAGCGGGTCCTGTTAGCTGGCGTCACGAGCCATAGTGGAGGTCCGACACCGCTTCTGGCGATCCATGTTCCGCCGAATTCTCCTCATCAGGAGCTGCGATGGCTCGAGTTGCAGGAGGTCGTCGACGCCTGGTGCGACGGGAAGTCCGACGACGAGTTGAGGGCACTCGGCCGAGCGACAGCGGCACCCACCTGGACTGAACTGCTCGCTTCAGGCGTCCATCCTGTCAGTCAAGGTGAGTCCTGAGGCACCGAGCGAGGCGGAATCGGCCGTACCGTTTCCATCCTTCGCCGGTCACATCCGGCTTGCCGCGCAGATAAAGCTAAAGCGTGTGGCGGAGCCGGCTGAAGAGCTGGCTGTAGGGCGCGAAGTCGTGAGGCGGCTCGGCGCGGACCGAAGCGGATGCGGAGGACGCCAGGCTCGCGGCTGTTGTGGCGTCGACGTCCGGAGCGGACTCCTGATCGGTGCTCTCGCTCTCGTCGGCCGGGACCTCGTCGAGTACGCCCGTGGGGCGCGGGCCGGGTGACGGATGCTCGCGATTGCGCGACCACTCGGCCCAGGCCTGGAGCGCGGCATATCGGTCCTCGACCCGCTGCTCCTGGGGCTCGAAGATCGTGGCCGGCTCCGCGACCGTGGCCGATTCGGGTGCGGCGGGTTGGATCGTGAGCGTCGAATCGGGACGGGTCGGTTCCGCTTCCAGGTCTCCGTCCCAGCCGACCTCGACGAGTCCATCCTCGAGCCGAATCGGCGGGCGCGCGGGGATGAGAGACGGGAGTCGGGGTGCGACTGCCTCGGTCAGGGATTTCGTTGCGAGGTCCGGATCAGGACTGGCGGCAGGGTCGCTGGCCGGCCGCTGCGAGCGCGATGGTCTTGCCGCCGCTGGAGGCTCGTCCAGCAGACTCCGTCGGTCGGGCCGGGGGTGGGCAACCTGCCGGACCGTGGCGGAAGAGGGTCCTGGCGACGTCGCGCGCAGTTGGGGATAGCGTGCCTCGGCCAGGTGCCGTAGCGACCTGGGATTCCCCATCGCATCGCGGTGGATCGCCTCGAGCTCCGCCTCGGGCAGGCGTGCTCCGGTCAACGCCGCCAGGTACTCGCGCGCCTCGTCGAGATCCATTGGCGGCAGGTGCAGGTGCAGTCCGCCCCGGCCCAGCCTCGCCCTTGCGCCAGGGCCAAGGCGTGACAGCTCGCGGACCAGTTCGGTCCGACCCAGCAGGATGACGGCCTCGAAGCCGCCCAGGCGACCGCAACGGTTGGCGAGCACCTGAAGCTCCTCCCAGACGGTCGTGCCGGCACGCTGGACCTCGTCGACCACCAGCAGCCAGCCTCGTCCGTCGACCTGCGCATCCCGCAAGCCGGCCGCCAGCGCCAGCCGAGCCGGGCCCAGCCGGTCGGGGATCCTCAGGCCCAGCTCGCCGCCGGCCAGCCGGAGCAGGTCCAGACCATCCACCGCCGCGGAAAGCTCCACCTCCGCCGCCTGCCGCGCCGCGGACAGCGACTCCACCAGTCTCCGGACCAGCCACCGCTTTCCCGATCCCGGCTCGCCCGTGATCAGGATCGGGCCGTCTAGGCCGTCCTGCACGGCGTCCTGGAGCCGCTCCAGCGCACGACGACGACTCGGGACGACCGCGAACCGGTCCGACTCGCCCGCCGTGCGCCGCGTGCTCGCCCAGGGTGATTCAGCCAGATCTGGCTCCATAACTACCTCTCATCCTTGCGGCGGTTGAATCCTGCGCCCGGCATCGCCAGGGGCTCCGGCTTCGGCTTCTGTTGTGTGCCAGCAAGCTCCTGAGCTTGCGTGGGCGATTCTCCGGGAGTTCTGAGGGGCGACGGATTTCCTTAGTCCTGTGATCACAGGAGGTAACGTCCAGCCGTCAGGTTTCCTGTCTGCTGGGGCGTCACGCGGATCGGATTCCGGGCTAGAATCTGGGGACGATCTGCGCGCACCGGGGTTTCCAGGTGCTCGGGACCGCCGCCTCAGATGACCGGTCGGGCGAACGAGCCGGGGGCGTCGAGGTCCGGGGACAGGAGAAATCATCGGTGCCCGGCCGGTCCGGTCTTGAACCGGTTCCGGGCGGCGGCGGGTCGATTCCGGCCGGCTGGCGAACGCCGGAAGTTGCTCAAGGTTTTCGGGTTTTGGTAAAATGCCCGTGGTGCGGGGTGCATACCGCCGGGCCGAGGCCCGACTGCATGTCATCTGGCCGGGCCAGTGCGTCAATTCTGGTGTTCCAGCCCGGCCTGGAGGGGCACCGTGGCAACCGATCTCAACACGACCAGCGACGACCGGATCGGCGGCTACCGCTACGTCCGCACAATCCATCCCGGACACACATCAATGGTGATGGAGGTGGTCCAGGAGGGGACCGGGCGCCGGTTCGCGCTCAAGCAATTGCTGGCCTCGCGCGCCGGAGATCGCGATGAATACCGCGCCTTCTCGCACGAGGCGCGGCTGGGCATGGAGCTGCGCCACCCGAACCTGATCCGGGTGTATGAATTCGTGAAGGATCGGGAGCAGCCGTATTTCGTGATGGAGCTGTTCGGCGGTCACCATCTGAAGCTGTCGATCGCCCGCCCCTCGCTCTACCCGATGCCGAAGACCCTGTTGCACCGGATCATCGAGCAGTCGGCGCGGGCGCTGTCGCACATGCACAGCAAGGGGTGGGTGCACCGCGACGTGAAGCCCGAGAACATCCTGTTCAACAAATCGGGCGAGGTCCGGGTGATCGACTACGCGCTGGCCAAGCGGGTTGCCGGCGGGTTCGCGCGGCTGTTCAGCGGCAAGATTCCGCGTGAGGGGACGCGAACCTACATCTCGCCCGAGCAGATCCGCTGCGAGTCTCCCGCGCCGTGCGCCGATATTTACAGTTTCGGGATCACCTGTTATGAATTGGCCTGCGGCCGGCCGCCGTTCCGCGCGAACTCCTCGCAGGAGCTACTTCAGAAGCACATGAGCGAGCGGCCGCTGCCCTTGATCAACTACAACAAGCGGGTCACGCCGGAATACAACGACCTGGTCCTCAAGATGATCCAGAAGAAGCCGGCGGACCGGTTCACCAGCCTCGACGAGTTCCTGTCGCGGTTCCGCTCGGTCCGGAT
Source organism: Planctomycetota bacterium (assembly GCA_021818605.1). GTDB lineage: Bacteria > Planctomycetota > Planctomycetia > Isosphaerales > Isosphaeraceae > JAKAUH01. The sequence continues at coordinate 183 of JAKAUH010000866.1, read as the reverse complement.
CTTCACGGACGACCCTGACCCGCTCGCTGGTGCGGATCAGGGCTTATCCTGAGACCCACCACGGACCGCACCGCACCGAACCCGCCCAGCCCAGCCCCGACCGGATCGGCCAAGGACCACGACCCGATGCCCAGCGCCAGCGAACCGCGGCTCGCCTTCGAAGCCCCCCACCACGAGATGGGG
>JAKAUH010000955.1 GCA_021818605.1 Planctomycetota bacterium | reverse complement strand
GCCACGAGCCCTGGAGGAGTCCCCTTCGGCCCGAGCTTCTTCTCGATCACGATGTCACCCTCCAGAAGAGCGGTCTTGACCCAGCGCTCCTCGACGTCCTTGGCCGTCGTGAAGGCCCCGACCGGCACGGCGGATTTCGGCATCCGCACCACCTTGACCGCATCGACCTTCAGGACTTCCTCCTCCTTCAGGTCGCGAGCGGCGACGAGGACCTCCTGCGACTCCTCCTGGGGCCTGGGCGCGCCCTGCCCGATCATTTGACGCGTGACGAACATCGCGCAGAGGCCGAAGACGATCGCCAGCCCCAGCATCATCAACGATCTGCCGTTCATGTTCGCAACTCCTCTCCGCCCTGCCGGCAGCGGCGGGCAAATCCGCCCGAGCCCGCGATTCCCCGCGCCGACCATTGGCGATGGTTCATCTCAGATAGCCGGCGCAGGCCAGATAACCGATCGTCCCGAACGCGATGGGGATGCCATAGGGCAAGAGCATCATTGACGGCTTCCGCTCGGCCGCACGCTGGGACAGCGCGACTGGGTCGCGGACCACCAGCACCTCGCGACCGATCTCGCGGGTCAACACCAGGTGGCGGAACAGCTCGCCCGAGGCGGCCATCATCACCAGACCCATTAGTCCACCAACGAGTGCCGTGGCAAGGAATGCCCAGCCCGTGCACACCGGACCGATCCAGGCGCCGACTCCGGCCATCAGCTTGACGTCCCCCGCGCCCATGCCACCGATCGCGTACAGCGGCATCAGCGTGGCCAGGCCGACCACAGCCCCGGCAAGTGACCAGGCCAGGTGCGGGCCGCCGCCCATCCAGTACGCGAAGGCCCAGCCACCCAGCGCGAAGTGGAAGGTCAGCCAGTTCGGGACACGCAACGAGCGGCCGTCGATTACCGCGGCCTCGACGAGAACAAACGACACGAGGTATGCCACCTCACGAGGAAACTCGGTCATGGACGGCCCTCCCGGGATCGAACCTGCCGCGGACCCGGCGCCGCTCCCTGTCGCGACAGACCTCGAGCCCGACATCACTCGACCCTGTTAGAAACGTGTGTCGCGATCCGTGAAGTGTCAAATCGCAGGCTCGCCGGCAACCAACGGTGCGCGAGCCGCGTCGGTCAAGGAGCGACAATCGTGCCCACCACGCGCAAGAACCCCGCCCGGCCGGATCGTTCGACCCGGCCGAACGGAGCATCAGATGTGCGAAATTCATTTCGACAAATATGAAGTCCCTCGGCTACGGAATACTGGATCACGAGTAGAGGAGGCGTTTTAACCGATCGAAAAAAATCCAAGTTTGTATGCCTATGAACCAGATCCTCCCAACACAAACCACAACGATCAGGGCGAGCATCATGGCGTACTCGACGGCCGTTGGGCCGTCCTCGCTCGCCATGAGCCGCCGCATTCGATCCAGGTATGCGGACATTCGGACAGACCCCCTTCGCAACAAGAGCCCGTTTCCGCCGGATGGTCCCCGAAGGAGGGCCGGCCCTCTCGACAGTCATGCGAATCGAATCGAATCGAGTCGAGTCGCCTCGCGGCGCCCGGTCACTGGCACGACCGGCGGGCACCGCGAGAACGACTCGAGATAGGCATGCACCAGGTGGCGCCGATCAATCCCACCGATGCTGCTGGGACATCTAGCTGCCGAGCGAGCTCTGGACCGAGCTAAACGTGCCGCTGATCGACTTGCCCAGGCTCTGGATGATCCCGACGCAGACCACGACGATGAGCGCCAGCATCACGGCGTACTCGACGGCCGTCGGGCCGTCCTCGCTGGCCAGGAACCGACGAATCGACGACAGCGTAAACATTGGGCTTTCTCCTTTGGTGGAACGAGAAACCGGTGGGACTCTGGTTGTGTGCGGCGAATCCAGTTTGATCGTACCGTGACGCGCCTGGCATCCCGGACAAGGCGTCGAGCACCATCGTGCTCCGCCCCACGACCGTCGCGATCCGTCACCAGGCTCACCCGAACCCTAGGTCGAGAACTCAAGGGCTGTCAAAACCCGGATCCGAGTGTTTTTCAGAATCGACTTCGCGTCCTGATCGCGACGGTTTCCGCGAGATTGCATCAACCTTCGCCAACTCATCGATCATCCACGGCGAAAAGGCGCCTCAAGCTCCGGCGTGAACTAGGATCCTTGCGGCCGGTCGGCGAGAGTCACGACTCCCCAATCTTCTCGACCGGGTCCAGGGTAGGACCGTGCCACCCCTTGTGAACCGATCGAGGAGCCGCTTGTTGAAACCGTCCTGGAGCGACCGCGCCGCCCGCGAGTTGCTGGAGCGCTGGATTCCCAGCTCGGGCTGGGGCTATCGCCCCGACCGTTCGCCGTCCGCCGAACCGAGCACACTGGCAGCACTGGGGCTGGCAAGCTGGGCGAGACGTTTCGGTGACGACCCTGAGACAACCCGGGCAGTCCAATCTGCCGCATCCTGGCTCACGCGTCTCCAGCGCCCGGACGGATCGGTGCCGTCGGCAAGTGTCCCGGCGGCGCCCGGCTGGACGACGGCTCACGCCGTCCTGCTCTGGAACGGCCTGGAAGGCTTCGAGGAGAACCGGTGCCGGGCGTGCCAGTGGCTGCTCCGCACCGAGGGGGTCCGCCAGACACTGCCGCCGGCCGAGCGCGGCGTGATCGGCCACGACCCGGCTCTGGCAGGCTGGCCGTGGGTCGCGGGCACCCACTCCTGGATCGAACCGACCGCGATGGCCGTCGTGGCCCTTTGCGCTGAGGGACATCGCGAGAATCGTCGCGTCGCCGAGGGAATCCGGCTGATCCGCGACCGGTCGATGCCGGACGGCGGCTGGAACTACGGCAATCCCGAGGTCTTCGGCCGTGCGCTTCGCCCCCAACCTGGCCCGACCGGAGCCGCTCTCCTGGCACTCGCGACCGCGCAGACGAACGACGTCCGCGCCGTCGAGCCGGCGTGCGCCTACCTGCTTCGCATCCTCCCGGCGACCCGCTCGGCGCTCAGCGTGGGCTGGGGCGTCCTGGGACTCACCGCCAGCGCCGCACGCCCGGCCGAGGCAGGCCAGTGGCTCGCAACCGCCTGGGAGGACTGCGCCGGCCGGGCCGGCTCGACGGTCGAGCTGGGCCTCCTCTTAATGGCCGCAACCGGTGGATGGTCGATCTCGCAAGGCTCCCGGATTAGCGAAATCCAGGGCGTGCCGCCCCAGCGAATCGAGGACGGTCACCGATGAAGCGTCGTCAATTCTTGACCGGACTGGGCGGGCTGACCGCAACCGGGGTCGCCGCCGGACTCGCCATCGACGGGCAGGAGCGATTCCAACGCTCGTCCGTGATGATCGCGTCCGCGCCCTCCTATCAGCATGACCTGGAGTCGATCATTCGCGCGGGACTGAACGAGATAGGCATTGCCCCGGCGGACGTCCGCGGCAAGTCGATCCTGCTCAAGCCAAACCTCGTCGAGCCCGCGCGCGAGGCGCCCCAGGTCAACACGCACCCGATGGTTGTGCGGGCTTCGGCCGAGGTCTTCCGCGCGATGGGCGCGCGCCGCGTGGCCGTGGGCGAGGGACCGGGGCATTGCCGCGATTCCCGGCTCGTGCTGGAGGAGTCCGGCATGGCCGAGGTGCTCGCCGAGTCGCGACTCGAGTTCATCGACCTCAACCACGACGACATCCGCCTCGTGCCCAACCGTTCGCGATGGACCGATCTCCCCCACCTGGCGCTGCCGGCGTCGGTCACCCCGTTTGACTGGGTCGTCTCGCTGCCCAAGTTGAAGACCCACCACTGGGCCGGGGTCACGTTGTCGATGAAGAACCTGTTCGGGATGATGCCGGGCATCTACTACGGTTGGCCGAAGAATGTGCTGCACCACGCGGGCATCGCGCGGTCGATCCTGGACATCAACGCAACGGTCCAACCTCACCTGGCGATCGTCGACGGGATCATCGGCATGGAAGGGGATGGCCCGATCATGGGGACCCCGCGTCACGCGGGGGTCCTGGTCATGGGCACGAACCTGCCGGCCGTGGATGCGACCTGTGCCCGGCTCATGCGGATCAACCCCGCTCGCGTCGAATACCTCGCCCTGGCCTCGGGCCGGCTCGGCCCGATCGCCGAGTCCCATATCGAGCAGCGCGGCGAGGCCATCGACTCGCTCGCCCAGCCGTTCAACCTCCTCGATCATCCCGCCTTCGCCGCCCTGCGACTTTGAACGACAGCCGCGTGGCGGCTCGATGTCTCGACGCCGCGACAACCGTTTCGAGCCCGTCTTGTGGATGACATCCACCCGGACATACCATAAATGGAACCCGTGCGATGTTCGGGGACGGCTCCCACCCAGGCCGGCGGGTGTGACCTCGGCGCGAC
>JAKAUH010000779.1 GCA_021818605.1 Planctomycetota bacterium | reverse complement strand
TCGCCGGAAGTAGCGAGCAGAGGCATGCGACATCCGGCACCATCGTGATCGCGGATCGCCGGACGGGCGAGGAGCGCGTGACGATTCAGGTCGCCGGCAGCGAGGTCTGGGCGATGGCGTTCTCGCCCGACGGCAAGACCCTCGCCGCCACCTCCGGCTGGGAATCCGGCCGGATCCACCTGTACGACGTCTCGACCGCCAAGGAAACGCGCACCATCGCTGGCCCGCCGTTCCGCTCGCCCGCGCTGGCCTTCACGCCTGACGGCTCGCGGCTCGTCACCGGCATGGCCGATGGTTCGGTGCTCGTCTGGGATCTCCGATCCAATCCGGGCCGTTGAGCGCCCTACCGCCCCACTCACACCCGCGTCGCCCCGGTCTCAGGGTGGCGGAAGCGGATCGGCGTGAGCTGGTCGGGCGGGACGCTGGGATCAGGGAAGACGCGGACGCCGTGGCGGCCCAGCTTGAACCGGCCGATGAGCGGGACACATGTGCCATCCCGGGCCGGCGGCAGGTGCGCGACGACTTCACCATCGTCCACCGAGAGCGGCACCGCGCGCGGATGCGCGACGACGACCAGGGGAGGCGTGGTGGCGCCGGCCGGCTCGGTGCGGAACGTCAACGACCACGGCGCGCCCGGTAGCCAGGGCCGGCGGAGCGAGTAAGACACCGTGACCTCGGGAATCGGCCCGCTCAGCGTGGTCGCGGCTGTCTTCTCCAGGCCCGGCGAATAGACGCGGACGCCTGCTCGCTCGGTGGCGCTGTAGAGACGGACATACCATGGCAGATGGTCATTGCGCAAGGCATGGCCGTTCGTCGCTGCGGCGGCCGGACTCGCAGCATGGCCCTGGTTCGGTAACGTCAGCGACCAGCCCTGCTGCCGCTCGTACTCGTCGCGCGGGACCAGCAAGACCAGCGCTGCGGGATCCTCGGGACCATCGGGAGGCGAACCCTGGCGAGCGGCGATCATCGTGTACTCGGCGCCCGCGGCCCAGTCCCAGTGAAGCGTGTATCGCGACGAGGTCAGGACGCTGCCATTACCATTACCGGCCGCCGATACTGCCCCGACCGAACCGCCGGCGCGGATGGCCCGCAGTCCGGTCGGATCGGCCGGTACACCCGTGTCGGTCGGGCGCGGCGGCGCCAGGCCCGAAGCGGGATGGGCCAGCATCGTTGCGATCGGTGCCCCCGGCCGCGCCGAGACGATTACACCGGGCGACGGGAACAGCCGGCCATCGGGCATCTTGTAGATCGCGTGGATGCCATAGTAATAAACCTGGTCGATTTCGACGCGGCGGTCGACGGCGTGGTCGAGGGCCGACGCGATCCGCTCGCCGTCGCGCGGGCTGGTCGGAGCCGCGCCGCGCTTGCGGACGACGCGGACCTCGTTCACACCCGGCGGCGGGCGCCAGCCGAGCGATACCTCCGACTCGCCGGGCGAGGCCACGGCGTCCTTCACGTCGGCCAGGTAGACGAACGGCCCGAGCGCGACCGCCGCGATCGACTCGGCCGCGCCGCGCTTGCTGAGCACGGCGTAGCCGACCGTCTCGCCCGGCGGGATCTCCAGATCGTCGAACTCGGGCGCGGCGACCTCGGCGATCCGGGTTCCGTCCGACGGGTGCTCGAGCACCCCCTTGCGCTTGCGCACGACGACGAACGTGATCGGCCCGCAGCCGTCCGGATGCGGCGGAGTCCACGTCAGGCGAATGCGGTCGCCCAGCACCTGAGCCTCCATCGCGGTCGGCGGATCGGGCGGCGTGCGGGCCAGCCCGGCGACCGCCTCGGGCAGGTCGGCGGCGATCTCGAGCGCCTGCCGGTAGAAGTTGCGGGCGGCGGAGGGATTACCCCGTTCGAGCGGCCGCGCACGGGCCACCAGGGCCGCGGCGCGGCGGAGCAGGGGGGTCAGCTCGGTCCACGCCGCCTGGATCTCGGGCGTGCGCGGATCGACCACGCGGCTCCACGACTCGAGGGCCGTGCGCGCCGCGGCGAGCCGCGCCCCGGCCCGTGCCGTCTGGTAGGCCAACTTCAACCGCGCGATCTCACCCTGGCGCTGGCGTACCCGCGCCAGGCCATTGCGCGCCCGGGCGTGGGCAGGCGCCAGCTCCAGCAGGCGCTCGAGGTGCTCGGCCGCCGCGTCGAAGTCGAACCCGCGAAATGCCTGCTGCGCCGCGTCGAAGTGACGGACGACCGGCTCGACGAGCGCCATGCGGAACCCGCACGGACACAGCGGCTCATCGACCCACGGCGTGCGCCGGCAGACCGGACAGTCCCACCGCATCGAGGATCCGCAGTGCGGGCACCGCGCCGACGCCGCCTTGCGCGCCACCGGGCTAATCTCGGTCACGCCGCCGCAGTGGCGACAGCGCACCAGCGTGTACCGCGTCGCGCCGTTCGGCGAGGGCGACGGAGACGGTCCGGCGGCCGTCGCGATCGACGGGGTCGGCCCGGTGTCGCGCACCACGTTCAGCCGCCGGCAAGCCCGGGCGACCAGGCGGTCGGCGCGATCGGGGCCGATGCCCAGCGCGGCGGCCTCGGCGATCAGGGATGCCCGAGTGCCGCCGTCGAGCCGGCCCAGGCCCTTCAGGCCGAATTCGACCAGCCCGGCAAAAGCCTCCTCGGCCTCGAGGTCGAGCGTCCGGTCGTACCGGGCGCGGGCCCTCGGCATGGCGAGGTGCGATTGGGCGTGCGCGATCACCTCGAGCCAGGCAGTCTTTTCGGCGGTGACCTGGGCCTTCTTCATCCAGCGCTGGCGTTCGGCGTCGGCTCGCGCGGAGATGTCGGAGGCGGGGGCATCCCGGACGACTCCGAGAGCGTCGTACAGGTCGCGGCGGCCGAGGTGATCGAGCGTCGTACGAATCTGCCGGCGGGTCGAGGGATCCAGCACGTCGGCCGGCGGATCGACATCGAGCTCGGGTTCACCTGACGTACCGGCCGCCTCGGCGATCCCGGGAATCGGCCGGATGAGCCTCAGCATATCGTCGTCGTCGAGACCGAGGCGCCGCGCCTCGGCGGCCAGTAGCTCGCGATCGGCCGCTCCGAGCCCACCCTTGGCGGCGCGGAGCCGCACCCGGCGCTGGAGCTCATCCAGCCGGCCCTCGCGCTCCAATCGCCGCGCGACGGCGAGCTCGGCGTCGTACGCCGCGCGACTCGCCGCGTCAGACAGCAAGGCCCGCCGCAGCGCGGGGACCTCGTCGAGGTAGAGCTGATACGTGTGCCGGTTCTTCGGGTTGCGCGTCCCCAGCGACCACGCCGGCTGCTTGCGCTGAAGGGCCGCCTCGATCTCGGCCCGATCGGCCTTCGGGTCGACTTCCAGCCGGGCGTAATAATCTGGGACCATAGCCTGGATCGTGTGCGTGACGTTCTTCGAGGAATCGTTCCGACGCGGATGATGCCGAGCTGTCGAGTCAGCCGTCCCGGCCTGAGCCCGAGCTCCGGAGGCCCATGTGGATGGCGCCCCGGGTCGTCTTCGATCGCCGGAATGACCTCCATCCAGTATAATGACTTCAGACGTCGCTCGCCGAGTTGGCGAGAAGCCGCGGAGTCATGTCGCATGGCGATCCCGACCGCCGAGGCCATCATGGATCCGCACAAGGCTGTCACTCGCTGGAGTGAATGGACCGCCAGAGGCCGCGCGGACGACATCACCGGGGCCGTCGAGCAGCTCGACGCGAACCTGCCGGCCGGCTGGAAGCGCCTTACGGCCGATGATCTTGGTCCCTATCAGCACATGGCCAAACCGGGGTCGGCCTGGTATGAACTGGACCCGACCTCGGACCATCCTGGAGTGGTGCTCAGCGTCGAGAGGCCAGCGGAAGAGGAACTCCGAGGCGGGCGAGTCTGGTTCCCGGGTCCGAGGGATGCCAGCGGCAAGCTGATGGTTCCGGCCGCATGGGATCAGGTGATCGGATTCCTCGAGGACGGGATCATGCCGGTCCTCGAGTCATCCCATCTCGTCGTCCACCTGCCCAGTCCCGAGGATGTTTTCCTGTCCGATCTGCCCATGGATGTGCGGCGCCGACTCGAGTCGTTCTCGAATGCCGCCCGCAGGTCGCTACCGCTCGATCGCGAGGAAGCCGAGCTCTGGCGTGCCTTCGTGATCGCCGCCTTCCGTTCGAGGGCGACAATCGAAGGCAGCCAGTTGGCCGACTGGCTCGCCGCGAACGGATGGGCGAAGTCCGCGGCCTGCGAGTTGAGCCAGCGGTTTTTCGACCAATGCCTCCTGCTCTCGCAATACGCGGACGAGGTGTCGGCGGCATGAGCCGGATCAGCGACGCCGTGGACCGGGTGGTTGCGAGCCCCGCCCCGGTCATACTCCTCGACACCTGCAATCTCCTGGATCTGTTCCGTAGT
>JAKAUH010000949.1 GCA_021818605.1 Planctomycetota bacterium | reverse complement strand
GGACGAGAAGCAGCGCGCCGTGGCGCTGGTCGCCAGGTCGCCGAGCGACGCGCCGTCGACGACCCGGCTCAAGGGAACGAAGGTGCCCGCGACCGGGCTGGAGATCGCCGGGATTGATGGCCAGCAGAAGACCATGGTCCGCGACCTCATCGAGATGATGCTCCGGCCGTTCCGGGCCTCCGACGTGGCCGAGGCGCGCGAGTGCCTCGACGTCAACGGCGGCGTCGACAAGCTCCGGCTGACCTTCTTCAAGGAAGGCGACCTGGGCCACGATGGCGTCTGGGATCGCTGGTCGCTCGAGGGTCCGGCGTTCGCCTGGTACTTCCGCGGCTCGCCCCACGTCCACACCTGGCTCAACGTGGCGCGAAAGGCCTAATTCCACTCCGCCAGCCGTCGCCGCGCGGCGATCAGCAGCGAGGCGATCTCAGCTGACCGGGCATCGGCCGGCGACGTCGAAAGATAGGCCTGAAGCGGGTCGACCGCCTCGCCGGGGCGTTCGGCCCGCAGACAGAGTTCGCCCAGGTCGCGCAGTTCCTCGGCATCGCGAGGGTTGAGCGCGACGAGCCTCCGCTGGATCGGCAGGACCGACGGGATCTCCTCGGCGCGCAGGTAGATCGACTTGAGGTTGCGGAGCATCCGCGTAACAACGACGGCCAGCGGCGCCGGCGAGGTCATCTCGTCGCTGAGATCGACGGGCTGCTGGAGGATCTCCGACAGCCGGCGCCGGCACGCCTCGCGGTCGAGGATGGCCCCCGAGTGGAACGGGTCGACGAACAGGGTCTCCTGGCTGTCGTCGACCCGCAGCATGAAGTGCGCCGGGAAGTTCAGCCCGGCGACCGACAACCCGAGCGGACGGGCGATCGCCCAGTAGAGTACCGAGAGGCTGATCGGGATGCCCAACCGCCGGTCGAGCACCTCGTTCAGATAGCTGTTGCGCGGGTCGTAATAGTCGTCCTGGTTGCCGCGCATCTCCTCCTCGACGAAGAGGACCCAGTTGACCTGGCCGAGGATCTCGCGCGCGCCGGCATTGGAGGGGCAGCGAGGCCGCACCCGCTCGGACAGGGCGGCGATCCGGGCGAGGTAATCCTCGATATCCAGGCCGGGATACGCGTCGGCCGCCAGCTCGAGGGCGACGCGGGCCGGGTCGACGGGTGATTCGCCCGCAATCAGGCGGCGGAACTCCGGGCTGTCGGCAAACGGACCGGCACGCAAGCGACCGTCCTCCGTGTCGCACTCCCAGGGGACGACCGCCCGGAGCCGTGGGCACGGCCGCGGACGACTGACGCCCGTCCATCCCAGGGTAGCTCAGGCTCGGGGCCGCGGCAACCTGCGATTGCCAACGATCCAGGCGGCGACCCAGCCTGAGTTGGGCGCTCGCATTGTCGTCCATACTCGGATAGCTTGATACCCGGGTGAACGGCGGGTTTCCAGATTGTGCGGCATCCTCGCCGCAATCCCAACGAGCGAAGGACATTCGACAATGACGTCTCTCCTGAGCCTCGTCGCGCTGGCCCTGTCGGTGTTGGGCCAGGCCGCCGAGAAGGTCGACGCCTTGAAGACAGTCGCCGAGCGCAGCGAGTACCGCGCCACGGCGCGCCACGACGACGTGATGGCGTGGTGCCGCGCGTTTGCCCGGACGACACCCAACGCCCGGCTGGCCGAGTTGGGCCGAAGCGCCGAGGGCCGGTCGATCCCGCTGTTGATCGTGGCCGACCCGCCGGTCCGCACCGCCGACGAGGCCGCGCGCTCGGGCAAGCTTGTCTGCCTGGTCATCGGCAACATCCACGCCGGCGAGGTCTGCGGCAAGGAAGCCCTGCCGATGCTGCTGCGCGACCACTTCCGCGGCCCGCATCCGCCCCTGCTCAGGCACGTCATCCTGGCCGTCGCGCCGATCTACAACGCCGACGGTAACGAGCGGGTCTCGAAGACCAATCGACCCGGCCAGGCCGGGCCCGAGGAAGGGATGGGCCAGCGAGCCAACGCCCGCGGCCTGGACCTCAACCGCGACTTCATCAAGCTCGAGGCGCCCGAGACCCGCGCGCTCGTGAAGTTCCTGAACGAGTGGAGCCCGCACCTGTTCATCGACACCCACACGACCAACGGCTCGTACCACCGCTACACGATCACCTATGACGGCCCCAAGAGCCCCTCCGGCGACCCGAAGGTCCTGGCCTTCATGCGCCAGACGTACTTCCCCGATGTGACGCGCGCGTTCGAGAAACGCACGGGGCTGAAGGCGTTCTACTACGGCAATTTCAACCGCGATCACACCAGGTGGACGACGTACCCGGCCGAGCCGCGATACGGCACGACCTACGTCGGCCTGCGCGACTGCCTGTCGATTCTGTCGGAGGCGTATGCCTATGCTCCGTTCCGAACGCGGGTGCTGGCCACGCGCGACTTCGTGCTCGAATGCCTCGAGACCGCCGTGGCCCGCAAGACCGAGATCCTCGAGCTGGTCGCCTCGGCCCGCCGATCGTCGGCCTCGGCCGCACCCGGCGGCCCGGCGGCCGCGATCGCGGTCCGCTCGCGCATGAAGCCGGCCGAGGGAGGGCCCGTCAACGTCCTCGGTTATGAGGAACGCCGCGACGAGAACGGCCGGCGGATCAAGAGCGACACGACGAAGGACTACACCGTCCAGCTCGTCAACGACTTCGAGCCGGCCGAGTCGGTGAAGCGGCCGTTTGCCTACCTGGTGCCGGCCGAGTTCCGCGACGCGGTATATAACCTTGAGCGCCACGGGCTCTCGGTCGCCGAGCTTCGCGAGGATATCGAGCTCGACACCGAGGTCTACCACATCGACGCGGTCGAGAAGTCGCCGCGCAGGTTCGAGGGACACCAGGCGGTCACACTGAAGGTCACGGCGAGGCCCGAGGCCCGGATGATCCGCGCCGGGACGCTCGTGGTGAAGACCGGCCAGCCGCTGGGCCGGCTGGCGGTGGTGCTGCTGGAACCGCGATCGGAGGACGGCCTGGCGACCTGGGGATTGTTCGACGCAGGCATCAAGGAGGCCGGCAACTTTCCCGCGATCCGGCTGCCGAAGCCCGCGTCTCTGTACACGACGGCCGCCGAGCCGCCGCCCGAGGATCGACCGGATCCACAGCCCATCACCTTCAATTCCATGGGCGGCGGACGAGGCCGTGGACGGAGCGGATTCCGCGTCAGGTTCGGTGATCAGGCTCGGTGGATCGACGGAACGCACTGGCTCCAGATGCGCGAGGGCCGGCTGATGCTGTTCGACGCCTTGACCGGCCGGTCGAAGCCGTTCATCGATGTGGCGGCCCTGTCGCGGGGACTCTCCCGGCTGCCGACACTCGAGCGCGATGATATCCAGGGGATCGTGCAGGGATTCCAGTTCAACATGGACCCGGCCCGACGCGGGTTCGTCTTCGAGCACAACGAGGACCTGTACTACGCCACCTTCGACGGCAAGACGGCCGTCCGGCTGACCAATCAACCCGGGCACGAGCAGTGGCCGGCGTTCAGCCCCGACGGCAAGCTCGTGGCCTATGTGCGCGACTACGACCTGTATGCAGTCGACCTGGCGACGCAGACCGAGCGGCGGCTGACCACCGGCGGCCGCGAGAACCTGCGCCACGGGCATTCCGACTGGGTCTACTTCGAGGAGATCTGGAACCGGCGATGGCCGGCATTCTGGTGGAGCGGCGACTCGAAGAAGCTGGCGTTCCTGGAGTTCGACAACTCGGCGGTGCCCTATCACACCGTGCTCGACGACGCGAAAAGCGGCACTGCGAGGACCGTTGAGCAGACGCACTATCCCCGCTCGGGCGAGCCGAACCCGAAGGTTCGGCTGGGAATCGTCGGCGGCGACGGGGGCGCGGTGCAGTGGGCGGACCTCGCCGACTACTCGCCGGATTCGTCCCTGATCAGCGAGGTCGGCTGGTTCCCGGACGGCACTGCGTACTGCTATGTGCAGGACCGCGCCCAGACCTGGCTCGACCTGGTCAAGGTAACGCCCAGCAGCGGCGAGAGCGAGAAGGCGGCGACCCGCCGGCTGTTCCGGGACGCGACGAAGGCGTACATCGACAGCCCCGGGCCAATCCACGAGTACCGCAACCGCGAGTTCCTCTGGCAAAGCGAGCGTGACGGATACCGGCACATCTACCTGTACGCCGACGACGGCACACTGAAGTCGCAGGTCACGTCGGGCCCGTGGGAAGCCCGGCGCATCGAGCACGTGGATAAGAAAGACGGCTGGATCTACTTCAGCGGCACGCGTGAGAAGCCGATGTCCACGGACCTCTACCGGGTCAAGCCCGGAGGGCCGATCGAGCGGCTGACGCGTTCCGAGGGCACGCACACGGCGAGCATGAGCCCGGATGGGCGACTGTA
>JAKAUH010000265.1 GCA_021818605.1 Planctomycetota bacterium | reverse complement strand
GCCAGGTCAAACGGCGCGGCCGCACCGGCCTTGCCGAAGGTCACGCGGTAAATCCGGCCGGTTTCGCGGTGGACGCTATCGTGGTCGTGGCACTCGCCGTCGTCGCTCCAGTCGAGCACGTATACTGAGCCGTCCGGCCCGGCGGACAGGTCGATCCCGCGGAACCAGGGATCGGCGGCGAACAGGATGTCAGGTTCGTGGCGGCCGACGAGGCCGCTCCCCGAGCGCTCCAACCGCTCGACGTTGACGCGACGGCCGTGGAAGTTGAGGGTCAGGAGCTTGCCCCGGTACTCGGCTGGCCACTGCGTGGCCTGGTAGATCAGGAGGCCACAATGCGCGTGGCCGCCGCCGAGGCGCAGGGCGTCGGCAGCCGCCTTGTTGCCCAGCTTCAGCGGGCGCGAGTTGTCCCAGTGGTAATGGTCGGCGTGCTGGTCGATGAGCAGATAAGCGCGCGGGTTTGGCTCGATCGTGTGCGGGCGCGTCAGGTGGGCGCCGGGGATCAGGTGCCAGAGGTGGCCGTTGACCGTGTTGATGAAGAACAGCTCGCCCAGGGCGTTCCAGTCGTGGCCCCAGGGGTTGGTGGTGCCGTGCGCCAGCATCTCGAACCGACGGCGCGTGGGGTGATACCGCCAGATGCCGCCGCGGACGGGCACACGCGCCGATGCCGGTGTGCCGGGCGAGCCGATCTCACCGGGCGAGGAGGCGCCGCAGCGGCCGTACAGCCAGCCGTCAGGCCCCCAGCGGAGGCCATTCGCAAACGTATGATGATTCTCGCGGGCGACGTCGAAGCCGTCCAGAACGACCCTGGCCGGCCCGTCGGGGACGTCGTCGCCGTCGCGGTCGGGGACGAACAGGAGGCGAGGCGGGCAGAGAAGCCAGACGCCGCCAGCGCCGATCTCGACGCTCGCCAGGCGCTGGACGTCCTCGGTGAAGACCTTGCGGCCGTCGGCGCGGCCGTCGCCGTCGGTGTCCTCCAGGATGAGGACGCGGTCGCGGCGGCTCAGGTCGAAGCGGTCGGGGAGTGCGGCATACGTGTGGTTCTCGGCGACCCAGAGCCGCCCGCGGCCGTCCCAGGCCATCGCGATCGGGTTGCGCACGTCGGGCTCGGCGGCGAAGACGCCGACGTGGAAGCCCTCGGGTACGCGAAATCCGCGCGCGGCCTCGGCGGGCGCGAGCGGGCGCGCGGCGGCCGCCTCCTCGCCGGCCGCACGGGCGCCCTGGGCCATCCCGAGCGCCAGCAGGCCGACGAGCAGCAGGTTGCGCCACACCGGCCGGCCGCGGGGCCTTACATCTTGCTGACGTCCGGCACCTCGATCCCCAGCGCGGTCGCCAGGTCGATCTGGTGCTCCTGCTCCTGCACGAGGATCTGGCGGATCTGTTCGGCCAGGGCGAACTCGCCCAGCGCCTCGCACTGGCGCACCCGCTCGCGGTAGTTCCGCACCGTCTCGTTCTCGTTGTCCAGGTCGAAACGGAGCAGGTCCTCCGCCTTGCTCGACATCTTGACCGCCTTCGGGGTGACGGTCGGCTGGCCGCCGAGATAGTCGATCTGTTTGGAGATCGTCAGCGCGTGGGCCAGCTCCTCGGACGCGTGCGTCTCCAGCTCCTGCGCGATGTTCATGTACTGCGCGCCCTTCAGCACCTGCGAATACGCCACATAGGCGATGATCGCCTGATACTCGCGGGCCAGGTCGTCGTTCAGCAGCTCGATGAGCCGCTCGCGGCTGATGGTCGATTCGTCGGCCATGGATTCCTCCGTTGGATCGAGACAGAATTCGTCGAGGACCCACACGGCAACTCTCGTGCCGAGTGTCGGCGACCGGCGATCCCTGGAGCGGCACGCCCTTTGCTGTTGAGGGCCGGACGGACCGCCCGACAGCCTGCCCGCATGGGACCGAATCATGAGATACCTCGCCCTGGCCACGGATTACGACGGGACCCTCGCGCGGCACGGCCAGGTGGATGAGCCGACGCTCGCGGCGCTGGAACGGTTCCGCGACTCGGGACGCCGGCTGATCCTGGTAACCGGCCGCGAGCTGGGCGAGCTGATGGAGGTCTTCCCGCAGCTCGACCTCTTCGAGCGTGTCGTGGCCGAGAACGGGGCGCTCGTCTACCGGCCCGAGCTGCGCGAGGAGAAGCTGCTGGGCGAGCCGCCGCCACCGGCCCTGATCGAGGCCATCCGCAATCTCGGGGTCGAGCCGCTTTCCGTGGGCCGCGGGATCATCGCGACCGTCGAGCCGCACGAGGTCGCCGTGCTCGAGGCGATCCGCGAGCTGGGCCTCGAATGGCAGGTGATCTTCAACAAGGGGTCGGTGATGGTGCTCCCCTCGGGCGTCAACAAGGCGACCGGGCTGGCGGCCGTGCTCGACGAGCTGAATCTCTCGCCGCATAACATCGTCGGCGTCGGGGACGCCGAGAACGACCACGCGTTCCTGGCGCTCTGCGAGTTCGCTGCGGCGGTCGGCAACGCGCTGCCGACGGTAAAGGAGCGTGCCGATCATGTGACCAGCGCCACCCACGGCGCCGGGGTTGTCGAGGTGATGGAGCAGGTGCTCGAGGACGACCTGGCCGAGCTGTCGCGGTGCCTGTCGCGACACCGGGTCTTGCTCGGCCATCGAGAGGATGGTTCGGAGCAGGCGATCGACTGCCAGGGACTCAACGTGCTGATTGCCGGCACGTCGGGAAGCGGCAAGTCGACAATCACCACGGGGATCCTGGAGCGGCTCGCCGATCAGGGGTATCAGTTCGCCGTGATCGACCCCGAGGGGGATTACTCGGAGCTCGAAGGCGCGGTCGTGATGGGCGAGCCGCAGCAGGCGCCCACCGTCGAGGGCGCGCTCGATCTGCTGGCGACGCCGAAGGCGAACGCCGTGATCAACCTGGTCGGCATCCCGATCGAGCACCGGCCCGAGTTCTCCGACAGCCTGTTGCCCCGGCTGCACGAGCTGCGGGCGCGCACCGGCCGGCCGCACTGGATCGTGATCGATGAGACACACCACCTGATGCCCACGACCTGGCACCCCGTCGCCCTGACGCTGCCGCAGCGGATCGAGGGCCTGATCCAGATCACCGTGCATCCTGGGAGCGTGTCGAAGGCGCTGCTCGACGCGGTCGACCTGGTGCTGGCCGTCGGCGAGGGCCCCGAGCGGACGATCGCCGAGTTCTGCGAGGCGGTGGACGAGCCGGCCCCTCCGATGCAGCCGGCCAACCTCGAGCCGCGAGAGGTCATGGCCTGGTGGCGCCGGTCGAATGGGCCGCCGGTGCGGGTGCGCTGTATCCCCCAGCGCTCCGAGCGCCGGCGCCACTCGCGCAAGTACGCCGAGGGGAACCTCGGCCCCGATCGCAGCTTCCACTTCCGCGGGCCGGAGGGGAAGCTCAACCTCCGGGCGCAGAACCTCAACCTGTTCCTCCAGATCGCCGACGGCGTGGACGACGACACCTGGATGCACCACCTGAGCCAGGGAGACTACTCGGAGTGGTTCCGCTCGAAGATCAAGGACGACGAACTGGCGGCCGAGGCCGAGGAGATCGAGACGCAGTCGGACCTGTCGCCCGCCGACTCGCGCGCGGCGATCCGCGCGGCCGTCGAACGGCGGTACACCCTGCCCGCCGAGCCGGTCGAGTACACGCGCGCCCAGGAGTGAGGCGCATCGGCTGATCCGAGGCGCGGCCGGCATCTTCATCGGGCACCCTGTCCTTTCCTCGGATTCGCTGGTTCCACGGGAAGCGACACACGCGAAACCCAGCCGTCGACGTCGACCAGCACCACCTCGCCCGGGTCCTTCGCGAGGAAGACGGCGGCGATCGGGCCCGAGGCGTGGGCTCCGCTCCGCTGTTCCTGGAGGAGCGGCGAACCCTCACGCCGGCCGAGAACGACGAGCCGGTCGGGCGTCGCGGCGATCACGCGGTCGTCCCAGGTGGGCACGGCGGCGAGGAAGCCGCCCTCGACCTGCCGAGGGGCCGGATTACGGTAAAGTCCACATGACCATGGCAGCAACCCCGGGGCCCTTTGTCGTCATGGCCAAGCCCGTAGGCACCATTTGCAACCTCAGCTGCCAATACTCTTATTCCCTGGGCAATAAGGACCTGTTCCCCGCTGGCGAGAGGTACCGGATGAGCGACGAGGTGCTGGAGGCGTACGTGCGGGCTTTCATCGCCGCCAGCCCAGGCCCGGTTGTCCATTTCGTGTGGCACGGAGGCGAACCGACCCTAGCTGGGGTCGACTTTTACCGGCGCGTCGTGAAGTTCCAGCAGCGCTACCTCCCCGACGGGTGGCGGTGCCTCAACAACCTACAGACAAATGGCACCCTTCTGGACGAAAAATGGTGCACCTTCATCGCACAAGAGGGCTTCTCGGTGGGCCTCAGCATC
>JAKAUH010000168.1 GCA_021818605.1 Planctomycetota bacterium | reverse complement strand
TGGGAGACAACGGCCTGGGGCTTGTCTCTCCGATTTCGGCTCCAGAGCGACAGCCGGATGAGGTCGTCGTGTTCGGCCGGGGGGATCATCGGCAGGCGGTAGAGCCCGTGGCCGACACGCTCGAAGTTCCCCGCGGTCTCGTGGTAGTCGAGGTGCCTGTAGCCGTAGCCCGCTTCCGCGGCCTGTTTCGCGGTGAAGTAGCCTCCCTGCTCGTGGGCCACGGCGAAGAGAGTGGCGGCGGCGTCTCTCGCGGAGCGGACCATGCAAAATCCTCCAAATTCCTTGGAGTATTATGCACAGCGGAGATGCGATTGCCAAGAGCCGGCGGAGCCGTCAGGAGTTCCAAACGGAGCGGCATACCTGGGCTGATGGCACAATCGCCGTACCGCCAGGTATTCCTGGCTGAGTACGGTTTCATCCTCCTCGCGTCGCGCCGTTCACGGCTTCTCCGGCAGCCCTGAGAGGAAAAGTGACGTTGCCTCCAGGCCCCGAAAGCTGCGATCCTGCGAGCGAGGTCCTCGCGGAAAGACACGGAAGTTCCGGGCCCGAATCTCGAACCTCCCCCAATGCACCCAACCCGCCACCAGCCGACCGGCCTTGCGGAACCGCCCGGCGATCCCGGCGCGGGCGAAACCCTGGGGGGTTCGGCGGGGTATTGCTCCAGGGAGGCCGGAACCGGTGCCGACGTGCCGGACACGGCCGCCGGGACGCGTGAGATGCTGATGGACGACCCAGCGCTGGTCGAGGCGCTCCGGTCGGGCGACCCGCAGGCCCCTCGCCTGCTGGTCGAACGCTACCAGGGAGTCGTCTTCGGCCTCTGCTACCGGATGATGTGCCACCGCCAGGACGCGGAAGACGTGGCCCAGGAGGCGTTCGTGCGCGCACTGCGATCGATCGCCGGGTTCGACAATTCCCGGCCCCTGCGCCCGTGGCTGCTCGAGATCGCCGCCAACCGCTGCCGGACCGCGCTCGCGCGCCGCGCCCGGCGGCCGACCGCCAGGGCCCGGCCGATCGAGGACCGACCCGACCCGCGTTCTGGCGTCGCCGACCCCGACGACCTGGCCGGTGAACTCGAGCGCGGGCTCCAGGCCCTCCGGCCCGAGTATCGCCTCGTTTTCGCCCTGTTCCACGAGCAGAATCTCTCATACGAGGAGATCGCCGCCGCGGTCTCCCGGCCGGTGGGCACCGTCAAGACGTGGCTCCATCGCGCCCGTGCCCAGCTCGCCGCCGACCTGTCCAGCCGCGGCGTCCATTGTTGAATCGAAGAGAAGAAATAAGGATCGACCCCGACCGACCGGATCCGCGGGCATCCCCCAGGATCGGAGACGCCAACGCCATGACCTGCCGCGACTTCCAGCGTATCTGCGACGAGCGGCTCGACGCCGGCGCCGACGCCGACGGCGAGCACGGGGGCGATGATGCCGCCCGGCTCGCAGCGCACGCCGCCGAGTGCCCCGCCTGCCTCGCGATCGACGCCCGCTACCAGCTCCTGCGCCAGGCCATCCGCGCCTGGCGACAGCCGCCCGCCCCGCCACCCAGCCTGGTGGACCGGATCCTCGCCGCCGCCGCTGAGCCCGAACCCACGACCCTCACGATCGCCACTGAGCGCTCGTGGCCGATGGATCGGGAAGGTTGGCGTGTCATCGCGGGACTGGCGGCGACCGCGCTCATCGCCGTGAGCCTCGCCTGGCTGCTCGCCCGGATCGCGCGGACCGACCGCACCGCACCGCACCCGGCCGTCGTCGCCGATCATCCAGCCGACCGGATTGCGACACCCGGCCCCTCACCGGCAAGGAACCCCTCTCTCTCGATCAACCGCGCCCTGGCCGATGCGACCTCCGCGACGTGGGACCTGGCCCGATCCGCCTCCGAGCCGGCGGCGCGGCTGGGCCGCGAGGTGCTCGACGCGGGCGAGGATGATCGAGGATCCCGACCCGGCTCCGCCGCGGTGACGATCTCCGACCACCCCGCGGAGGGCCTCGTCAGCCTGAGCGTCCCCGTGCCGTCGCTGGAGCCGCTCGCGCCCGATGCCGCGGCCGTGATCCAGCAGGTCGGCGACCAGCTCTCGGCCGGCGTCCGCCCACTCTCCAGCACGGCGCGGCAGGCATTCGGCTTCCTGCTCCGCCCGGATCGCCGACCAGCCGAGCGAGCGGGTGTCGATGCGGGATCGAAGTCGAGCTGAGATTCTGTCCCGAAGGATTCCGGGCCCCCGTGAGGGGGCGATCGGACGTGGCCGGGGGGCGTCCGCCCACCGGGCTCGGACCGCCGCCTCACCCACCGAATCCTCTCGACGGACCCTCCCGGCCGCGTTGCGCTCCGGGGGGCTGACGCCCCCCCGGCTACCATCTGGCGCCCACTTCGTGGGCTTCCGGGACAGACTCCAAGCCCGAGGAGGACCCGACCGAATGAGCCGCGACTTCCAGCCCGAGCCCAACCCTCTGCCCCGCTCGCATTCGCCACGATCGCTCACGACCGCGATGACCATCGTGATCGTGGTCGTGAGCGCAATTGGAATCACCCTCAGCACGCTCGGGCGAGCGGCCCGGGCCGATCAGCCCTCCTCGGCGGCCGACGAGTTGCTGCGGTTGGTGCCGCCCGATGCCACGGTGGTCGTCACCGTCGAGGGCCTGCGCGATCGGGCGCGCGAAATCCTCGGATCGCGCCTGGCGTCCGACTTCCGCGACCTGCCGGCGGTCCGCGCCTGGCTCGCCTCGGATAAGGCCCGCGAGCTGAAGCGCTCGCTCGACGAGATCGAGACATCGCTGAAGGTGAAGCTGGCCGACCTGCGCGACGATGTGCTGGGCGACGCCGTGATCCTGGCGATGCGGATGGACCCCTCCGCGCCGGCCGACCCCGGCAAGGCGCGCGGGATGCTCCTGCTGAAGGCCCGAAGCCCCGGATTGGCCGACCGACTGATCGACGCCATCAACGCCTCGCAGCGGCAGAGCGGCGAGCTGGCCCGCCTGGGCGATCGCCGGCGCGGCGACACGACGTATCATGTCCGCGAGTTCCCCGACGGCTCCGGCCGGCCGGCCGAGTGGTACATCTGCGAGCCCGACGGGACCTTCGCGTTCTCGAATTCCGAGGCATTGATCCAGGGTGTCATCGACCGCAAGGCACGATCGCGCGACGCCAACGCAGGCGCCGGCCCGCGCACCGATCCGGGCCTGGGCAGCCTGCCGAGGGTCGAGGCCGTCCGCCGCCGGCTGCCCGAGCGGGCGCTGGTCCGCCTGTATGTTGATCCGCGCGCCATCGAGCGGCTCCTTGCCGCCTCGCCCGCGCCGGCTAAACCGGCCGAGGCCCGCGTGCTGGCGATTCTGGCGCGCCACGTCGCCTCGGTGGACTACGCCGGCGCGGCCCTGGTGTGGCGGCCCGAGGCGATCGTCGTCCACGCGGTCGAGTCGCTCGACGCCTCGCGGGCCGACTCGTGGATCCGCCACTGGGCGGGCGACACCCGGCCGTTCCCCTCGGAGATGCGCCGGGTGCCGTCGACGGCGATGGCGATGGCCTCGGCGCGGCTGGACCTCTCGGCCCTGCGCGAGGTGGTCTACCAGGTGGTCCCCGCGTCCGACCATCCCCGGCTGGCGAACTTCGAATCGGTGCTCAGCGGCGTCTTGCTGGGCCAGGACCTGGCCTCGCGGATTCTGCCGGCGATCGGCCCGGGTGCGATCGCGTACGTCGAGTCGCCCGCCGAGGGCGGCGAGGCCGCGCCGAACGCCTCGCGAGGCCGGTTGTTCCCGCTGGTCCTCGTGCTGGACCTCTCGGGCGGCCATCCGGCCGAGCCGCGCAACGACCGCGGCGGCGGTGTCGCACGCGCCTGGCCGTCCGCCACGGACGCGATCGACAATGCGTTGCGAACCCTGCTGGCCCTGATGGCGCTGGACGAGAAGCGGGCTCCGGGCGGCTCGACGATCGCGAGCATCGACGCGGCCGGCACGCGAGTCGCGACGCTCCGCCCGCCGATCCCGTTCGCCTACGCGGTCGACCGCTCGAGCGGCCGGCTGGTGCTGGGCACCTCGGCCCCTTCGGTCGCGCGCTACCTCGAGGCGGCCGCCGACCCCGAGTCCGGCGCGCGGTTCCGCGACCTCCGCGCCGCGGCTTTCCCCGAATATGACAGTTTCGTCTGCATCGACCTCGACGCCGTGACCCGCCTGGGCGGCCGCTATCGCGCCCGCGTCGCGAGCAAGGTCGCCGCTCGCCGGCATCGCCCCGAGGCCGACGTCGCGCGCGACCTCGAGCATGTCCTGGCCCTCGCGCACCTGTTCCGCGCCGCCTTCATCGCCTCCCGCATCGAGCCCGACGCCACGGCCATCCACCGCACGTTTGGGCTGATCCTGCACGATGACCATCTCCGGGCGAGCGGGGGGCGT
>JAKAUH010000299.1 GCA_021818605.1 Planctomycetota bacterium | reverse complement strand
TCGAGCAGCGACTCTCATAGACCGTTGTCGTCACGTTCTTCGTCACGGGGACGGGCCGGTAGCAGCGCCTCGTCATGGTGACCGGCTCGCAGACCAGCCGCACCACAGGCCGGCGGACCACCTGCTGCCGTGGCACATACGTTGTCACCGTCCGGGTCTCGTTCACTGTCTCGGGCACCATCCGCGTTACCGGCACGGTCTCGGTGCGGTACTCGGTGCGGTAGCAGGTCTGCATGTGCGTGACCGGAACCTGGACGCACTGCGTCGTCTGCACCGTCTCGTACACCGTCTGGGTCTGCGGGACCAGAACCGTCGCCCCACCCTGCGCCGAGGCCGCGGCTCCGCCGGCGCCCGCCTGCGGAGTCGCCGCCGTCCCCGCCTGACCCCACGCCTGACCTCGATCCGTCAGACCCATCCCCGCCAGGACGACCCCGGCTACGAACAGAAGCTGTGCGGCTCGTTGCACGACCATCTCGCTTTCTCCCGTTGCCATTCTTTTTGTAGACCCCCGCAACTGCGTTCCTCCACTTTCCATGCCTATTGTCTCGCAAATCAGCCCAAATGGAAGATATTACCCATTCCACCCATTTAGAAGAAGAGAAAGGACCGGTTTACCGAGGCATGCCGTTGTCTGGGGAAGAGGGGCACCGACGCCGGCCGGGGCGCGTTGAGGAAGTGGCCGGCGGACGACGGCACGGGTCGAAACTTCCTGACGCATCTCACGTTGCGATCTTCGATCGATTGCAGTATCGTCAACGCCAGGGGAGCATTTCTCCCACCATCGACCCGAGATGCGTCGTGGGACCGGTCGGCTGCGGTCCCGTCCGGGCCGACCAGGTGTTGGGGTTTTCACACGGGCGGAGCCACGCAAGTTGTCCATATCCAAGGTGGAACGCGAACGGAACCTCGCCGTCTTCATCGACCTGGAGAACCTGGCGATCGGTTTCCAGAATCAGCGAAAGATCAAGTTCGACATCCAGAAGGTGCTCGAGCGGCTGGTCGAAAAAGGGAAGCTCATCGTCAAGAAGGCATACGCCGACTGGAGCCGCTATCCCCTCTACACGGCCCCGTTCCACGAGTCGGCCATCGAGCTGATCGAGATTCCCAAGCGGTCGCAGACCGGCAAGAACTCTGCCGACATCCGCCTGGTCGTCGACGCCATCGACCTGGCCTGGAGCAAACCCCACGTTGATACGTTCGTCATCGTCTCGGGCGATTCCGACTTCTCGCCGCTGGTCTCCAAGCTCAAGGAGAACGGCAAGCACGTCATCGGCCTGGGGATGAAGGGCTCGACCTCAGACCTTTTGCGGGACAACTGCGACGAATTCATCTATTACGAGGACCTCGAGCGCCAGGAGCAAACCGAGCAGCAGATGGCCACCGACCTGGCCGGGTATCTGCCGCCGAACCTGCCCGAGCGGCAGCGTGAGGTCTTCAGCCTGTTCATCGAGGCGTGTTACGCCCTGCGGCGCGAGAATCACGAGGTGCTCTATGCCTCGATGATCAAGGACACGATGAAGCGCAAGAAGCCGTCGTTCGACGAGAGCTATTACGGCTACCGAAGCTTCACGCACCTGCTCGAGGAGGCCGACAACCTCGCCCTGGCCGACATCGAGCGCAACCCCAAGAGCGGCACCTACGTCGTCACGCGGTTCTGCGGCGAGCGCGAGGCCCGCACCACCGGCGCGACCGCGGCCGCGACCGCCGCACCGGGCGCACCGGGGCTGCCCGCACCATCAATCCCGCTCCCCTCCGGCGGTGCCCCCCGCCGCGACAGGCGCGGGTCGGGCCGGCACCGACGTTGAAGGCCCTCCCCGGCCGACGGCCGGCCAGCCCGCGATTTGATCGCGCGGCGACCCCGGCGTATGATGATCTTGAGGGTCAAATCGATCCTGAACCGGTCAGCAAGCGCGCGGAGGGCATTCGCATGCGGCGGCGCACAATGGGGCGGATCCTCGGCGGACTCCTCGGCCTGGCGGCACTCGCTGCGGGTGTCGGGGTCCGCGCCGGTGGCGGGCCTTCCGACACCGAACTGGCCAAGCTGGGCCTCAGGCGCTCCGGTCCGCTTCTCCTCCTGGA
The DNA here is from genome assembly GCA_021818605.1 of Planctomycetota bacterium. GTDB lineage: Bacteria > Planctomycetota > Planctomycetia > Isosphaerales > Isosphaeraceae > JAKAUH01. The sequence goes on along the minus strand of JAKAUH010000299.1, from coordinate 20,801 downwards.
GGCCGAGTCCGAGGTTCACGCCAAGGCCAAGGAGGTCCGCCAACTGACTCGCCAGCTCTCCCAGGACATCGCCCGCCAGCAAATGACGGCCAGTCCCGAGCAGCACCAGGCTCAGCTCAAATTGCTGAACGCCCAGCTCAACCAGTACAAGGCCCAGTTGAACACCACCCGAAATGCGCTCAACCGCATCCCGAAGCGCCGCGGCTACCCGATCAATTACGCTCTCTACCAGCAGCTCACCTATAACAGGAACATGCTCCAGGCGGAGGTCAATCAGGGCACGGCCTTCCTGAACCAGGTCAAGAACCAGAAGTTCGACCCCAAGGCCCGCCTTCAGGCTGACGCTGACGTACGCAACCGCCGGGAGGAGCGAAACCTGGCCGTGCAGGACCTGCGCAAGCTGGTCGACGGCCTTCAGGAGAAATACGCCGCGGTGGCGAAGGAGCCGCGCGTCCAGAAGTGGCTCGAAGTCCCGGAGGGCTCCGCGGGCGTCAAGCCCAAGCTCGGACCGTCACACACGATCCGCCTCGATATCAAGATGCTCGAACAGTTGGAGCGCGGCTCGGCCGAGGGAAATTCCGGGTCCGGTCGAGCCGGCCGCAGGGGTCGCCGGTCCAGAACGACGAAACAGGCCGCGCCAGCCGGCGACTCGGCCTCGCCCTTCTGATCCCGGCCGATTCGATGCGATCTGATGCGGTCGAGTCCGGTCCGACCCGACGCGACTCATCCGGATGAATGAGACGATCCTGCCGGCCCGGAGGGCCCGGCACGAGTGGGCATCGGACGCCGCGGCGCCAGGGACTGGAGGAACGTCGATGTCTTCTCACGGCCGCCCTCGTTGCGGCGCGGGCCTGGTTCTCGCGGTGACATTGCTGATGGTGACCGGCCCCGTGGCGTCCGCCCGCGCCGTGGCGAGGCAGGACGCGCCGGTGGACGTCCTGAAGGCACGCGGGCTGAAACAGGTCGGCTCGACCTACGTCCTCCCGGCCGAGAGCGAGATCCACAAAAGGACCACCGAGCTGAAGGCTCTGCACAACCAGTTGCTTCAGGCCGCGCGCCGCCGCTCGCAACTCGAGAGGCAGGCCGTCAACGACCAGGCCCAGGTGCGCGAGATGCTCGCCCAGCGCGTCGCGCTCAACCAGCAGATGACCGCGCTGGACGAGCGGATCCGCAGCATGCCCGTGGGCAACTTCCAGGTCACCGCCCAGCGGAACGCGCTGGTCGCTCGCCGCAGCCAGGCCGTGGGGATGTACAACGGCCTGGCCGATCGGATCAATTTGCTCCGGACCAGCCCGGCGGCCGACCCGGCGACTCGCGACCGCCTCCAGGCCGAGGTCTCCCGCCGCCGCGAGGGCTTCATCCAGGCCGTTCTCGACCTTCGCCAGATGGTCGACGACGCTCAGAAATCCTATGCTTCGCTCGCCGCCGCCGACGCGGTCAAGCAGGCCATTGCGGCCCTCAGCCAGTCGTCGAAGACAAAACCCCGTCTCGGCCCGTCGGCCCAGTTCGCCGCCAGTATCAAGCTGCTGGAGCGGGCCGAGCAATCGGTCATGACCGACGCCGTGAATTTGCAGAAGCGCGGCGGTGTCTTCTGGGTCGACGCGACGTTCAACGGCAAGGTGGTCCGGCCGATGGTGTTTGACACCGGCGCCGGTCTCACGACGATCCCGGCGAAACTGGCCGAGGAGATCGGAGTCAACCCTGGCCCAACGGCCCCGATCGTCAGGTGCGAGACGGCCGATGGCACGGTCGTCGAGGCGAGGGAGGTGACGATCCCCACGATGCGCGTCGGCCGGTTCACGGTCAACGGCGTCACTGCCGCGGTGATGCCCGCCGGCAAGGGGAACATCGCACCCCTGCTCGGCCAGAGCTTCCACCGCCATTTCACCTACAAGTTCACTCCCGAGAGCGGCCAGCTCGTCATGTCGCGGGTCGAGGGTCTCGAGCCGGCTCGGCCGCAGCCCGCGCGCAGCTCCCGCGGAACCACCCGCGGTCGTTCGCGTTCGTCGCGCTCCCGCGCCGCGGCCTCCCGCGCCGCCGCTCCTGCCTCGGCACTCGACCGGGTCGAATGAGGCAGGCAGACCCAGAGCACACCTGCGCGGTGCTGGGCCGAGTTCTGCGGCCCCGCCGGGTCTGAATCTTCCCCTGCGAAGGCATTCCCCAACATGGCCCGGGGGCGCCGCAGGCGGACCCCGGGATTGACGGTCGCCGGGATCTCCATGGGATTGGGATCCTTCATCGCGCACCCTCTTCTGTTGCGGACGGAGGCCGCGTTGTGGTCTCTGCGGCGAACCGCGCGGCCCGCCGGCGCGCAGATGGGTCCCGCGGACCGGTCGGGCCGGGAGGATCGATGCATCCGATTTCGCACGCCGTGGCGCAGGTCTGGTCTGGTCTGGTCTGTTGGAGCTACTGGACCACGCGGACGACGATCTCGTTGTGGGTAGGGTCGTCGGGGGCGGAGCCGCGGAGGACGATGACGCGATCACCGCTGGCCAGCAGACCGCGGGACTTGCACCAATCCTCGATCGCGGCCTTGCGCTGGGCACGCTCGGGCAGGTCGGGCATCGGCAGCGGGGTCACGCCCCAGAACAGCGACATGGCGCGGGCTGTGTGGTCATCGTGGGCCAGCGCGAGCGTCGGAGCTGGGTTGCGCTGCTTCGAGATGGCCAGCGCGGTGCGGCCCGAGTTGGTCGCGACGATCATCAGGGCCACGTTCAGCCGGCGCGAGATCAGGCTGGCGGCCTCGACCACACACTCGGTGATGGGCCGGACCTGGCCGGCACGGGCGACGCGTGCCCGTTCGGAGACGACCTCCCAACGTCCCATCGGCACGGGGCTGAGGCCCTCCTCGTCCGGGCCGGGGGACGATCCATCACCGTCCTTGCCGCGGGCGAACAGGTACGCCTCGGCCTCGGCGGCGACCTCGCTCATGATGGCGACCGCCTCGACCGGGTAGGCGCCGACGGCCGTCTCGCCCGAGAGCATCACGGCGTCGGTGCCGTCGAGCACGGCGTTGAACACGTCGCTGGCCTCGGCGCGAGTCGGGCGGCTGGAGGTTTCCATGCTGTTGAGCATCTGGGTCGCCGTGATCACCGGAACCCGGGCCCGCCGGCAGGCGTCGATGATTCGCTTCTGCACAGCCGGGACACGGGTGACGTCGAGCTCGACCCCCAGATCGCCGCGGGCCACCATGACCGCGTCGGTCTCGGCAATGATCGCATCGAGGTTGGCCAGGGCCTCGCGCTTCTCGATCTTGGCGATGATCCGGGCGCGGCTGCCGCGGCGCTCGAGTTCGTGGCGCAGGGTGGCGACGTCCTCGGCCCGCCGGACAAACGACAGCCCGACATACGCGACATCATGCGCGGCCGTCCATTCCAGGTCGGCGATGTCCTTCTCGGTCAGGGCCGAGACGCTCAGCGCCCCGCCGGGGACATTGATCCCCTGGTTCGACCGGATCAGGCCGGGCAGCGTGACGCGCAGCCGGGCGCCGTCCCGCTCGCGAGCGACGACCTCCATGGCCACGGTGCCGTCGGCGAACAAAACCTGCTGGCCGACCTCCAGCTCGCCGGGGAGCGAGGGATGCGAGCAGTTCAGGACATACGGATCGTTCCCCGTCCCAGGCGGGGCAGTCAGCAAGAACTCGCCATCGTGGTCACAGGCCACCACGCCGCCGGGGATCGCGCCCAGGCGGATCTTGGGGCCGCAGAGATCCTGGAGTACGGCGAGCTGGATTCCCGTCTCCTCGACAATCTGGCGGATCGCCCGGAGCTGCCGAGTGTGCTGCTCGTGCGTCCCGTGCGAAAAGTTGAGCCGGAAGACATCCACTCCGGCCTCGACCATCTGGCGGAGGATCGTCGGGTCGCTCGACGCAGGGCCGAGCGTCGCCACGATCTTGGTCCGCACCTTCCCGAGCTGCTCTTTGCGAAAAGCTTTCATCACCATGGACTCCCGCTGCCTACGGGTCGGTCATGATCCCGTCCTCTGACGGGCCGTGCTGCCATCGTCACCGGCCATTCTATTGGCATAAGCCGAAGTGAGCCAGGGACACCGAAAAGAATAGAAGGGCACCCATCCACCCGGGCAAGGAGGGCGAAAGGCGCCAGTCCGGGGCAATCGACGGGATGTGTCCATGGCCCCAGCCGTGGGGGAATTGCCGGTTGTTTCTCCGGTCGCGGGTCAGATTTGCACCAATCCGGACCGTGTCCGGCCGAATCTTTCGTTAGAATGGAGAGTGGGAAATGCAGCGCGCCCGGCGTCCTGTTGTCAAGAGGGTGGTCCGGGCTCGGCACCCGCGGCCGGAAGGGAAGACTGTCCGGCCGGATACCGAGTGTGCGTGACGGCGTGACCAGCAACCGGACCGGCGACTCGAACCGGCGGCGGAGATCTCGAATGAAGCGAACCATCGCCGCCGTCGTCTTTTTGGCCTCGCTCGGCGTGCTAATCAAGCTGGCCGCACGCACGCCGGTCCCGGCCCAGGGACGGGATGCGGATGCGAAGCTGGCTGCGGTCGCTGCGAGGCTCTCCGTCCCGACCGGTGCTCCCGCGCGGACAGATGGAGGCACCGCCTCGCTGCTAACGCGATATCGCACGGCCTCACCGAAGGTCCGCGAGATGGTCGCCCGGCTGGCGGAGCGGTTCGGCCGGAACGCTGCGGCGATCGACCGCACCGACGGCGAGTGCGGGCTGGTGCTGCTCGACAGGCTCGACATGGAGGCCCTGTTCCTCTACGAGAAGTACCCGGCCGAGTTCCACCAGTTGCGCGATGCCCTCGGGGCGGATGCCGCAGCCGACGTGCTCCTGCACTGGCGCGAATACTTCGGTCTGAAGCGCGGGGACGAGACGGACCGCGCGATCCTGATCGCCGAGCTGGCCTCGCTCTCGCCGTCGCAGCGGCGGGCGGCGTCGAAGTATCCGTCGGCCTTGCCGCTGATCCTGGCTGAGCCGCAGGGCGTCGCCGAACTGATCGACCGGCTACGGGATGACCGGGCGGCGCTGGGCGACGCGCTGACGATCCTCAGCTTCATCAGCCTGGACCACGGCGCCGCCGACCTGAGGTCGGCCTTGCGAACGTTCGAGCACTTCGGTCCGCTCGCCATCGAGGCCTTCCGCCGCCAGGGGCTCGAGGGGTTCGCGCTGGTGAGCCTGTACGGGCCGGTGCTCGAAGCGCTGGGGGACGCCATGCCGATGGACCAGGCGCTCGTCGTGGCCTGGGTCAACGCGGGCTATCTCGACGAGTTGCTCCAGACGAACCGGCCCGAAACGGTGGCCGGGCACCTGCGGCACGTCGCCGCGGCCGGGTTGACCGAGGCGGTGGGAGGCAGCACGCGGGGGTTGCGGCTGGTCGTCGAACAGGGTGAAGCCGGTGCACAGGCCCTGCGGATGGCGGGTCCGGACGCAGCCGATGTGGTGTACGACGACTTCGTCGACGCGACGCTTCGCCGCCAGGCGACGCTGGCACTTGGGGCTCACGGCCCGATGGCGCTGGCGATGCTGGACAAGTACGCCGAGGACGCCGACTTCCGCGTGGTCCTCCGCCATCACGGCGCGGCGGCGATCCCGCCCATCGCGCAGGCCGACGCCGGGCCCCAGACGATCGCCCTCTTGCAATCGAAGGGGCGGCGGACATTCCGCGAGTCCCTGGCGCTCTCGGCGCTCTCGATGGCTGGCGAGAACGGCCAGGCGACGATCCGGACCATCCGCCAGGACGGGCTGGAGCGGGTCGCGCAGCTCGGCGACAGCTCGCTGGCATACTACCAGTTCCTGCCCCTCTACGACGTGATCCATCTGGGCAACGTCCTGCGGCAGGGCTATGCCCCGACCTCGGGCGAGATGACCTGGGCCCTGGTCGACGGCTGCTTCGTGGTGGCCGACGTGCTGAGCCTCTCGGCGCTCCAGCCCGAGGGCGCGGCGGCCGCCGAGGCGATCCGCGCCGAGGTGAAAGGCGCGGTGCGCCAGGGCGTCCGCTCGGCCGGCCGCGAGCTGGTTGAATCGGGCGGCGAGGCGGCGGCCGCGCGGGGGATCGAGCGGACCGCGGCCGGCGGGACGGCGACCGTCACCGAGCGGCTGGCGCGGTGGTGGGCCGTGCGATCAGCCGGCGGGATCTACCAGGTCCTGAGGCGTCTGCCCGAGGCACTGCCGAGGCTCAGCCTGACCCAGTTCGCCGAGATGGCCCGACCGCTTTGCACCAGGGCCAGGATGCGGCTATCAACCTGGGGGCCCGTGCGATTTCTCAAGGGAGGCGCCGAGGTTGTGATGCGAGTCCCGCCTCAGCGCGGCCTCAAGTACCTGTCGGCGCAGATGCTCCAGGCGGGCGTCGGCGTCGTCGGGTTCCAGAAGATGGAGGAGCACCTGAGGAGCCGGAGGCCCCACCCCGCGAGAGGCGGGCACGAATGAGCGATCACTCACTGAGCAAGACCAACATGCGGAGACATCAGGGTGGGAGTCGACCTGCTCGACATCGTGTTCCGGCTCGAACGGACGTTCCTGATCCGGATTCGTCGCGACGAGTTCCTTCAGTTGCTCGAAAGGGGACAGCCGGCGGACATCCGGGTCGGAAGGCTGTACGACTATGTGCACGCGAAGGCCGTGCACGCCGGGGTCCTCGACGAGGACCTCGACGCGGACATCATCTGGGCCATGTTCCGGCGGGCGCTCTCGGACTCGCTGGGCGTCGAGCCCGACGAGGTCAGCAAGGACCGAAGGCTCATCCACGACCTGGGGGCTGCCTAGGCGGACAGATTGAGGTCCCACGAGCGAAGATGTGACGATATGAACCATGTCAATCGGCCGGCACGAAACCAAGGACCAGGACAATGAGCGTTGATCTCCGAAGACGCGGCAAGGGCGGGGCGGCATCGATGGCTCGAGCGTCGCGCAACCTGGCGGCGGTCGGGCTGGCCTCGCTGGTGGTCCTCGGCCTGGCCGGCCCCGCGCGGGCGGGCAAGCTGTCGTGGCTCGACGACGTCGTGCAGGACGTGATCGTCGAGGCGAAGGCCGGCGGCAAGGGCCTGGCGCGCGAGGTCGCGGGCGACGGTGCCCGGTCGGAGGCCCGCCGCGCTGGTCGGCTGTTCCTCTCGCGCGAGGCCGACGAGGGGCTCGGGCGGCTGGTTCGCCAGAGCGATGAACTCGCCGGCGCCGGCCGGAAGCTCGATCCGCCCGCCGAGGCGCTGCTCCAGTCACGGTTCGCCCGGCTGATGCGGCACGACCCGCAGGCATTGCGCACCTTCGCCGCGCTGCCGGCCGCCGAAAAGCGGCTGGTCGTCGAGCTGGGCGAGACGGCGCAGAGCCTGGCACGCCGGTATCCGGCCGAGGCCCAGGCGATGGTCCGCCGGCTGGGGCCCGAGGGGCTCACGGCGGTGCGGGTCTACGGCGACGACGTGGCCGAGGTCCTCGCTCGCGAGGGAACCGAGAGCCTCTCGGTCCTGCGGCGGACCGGCCGCGCCGGCTGGTCGTTTTTCACCAAACAGGTTCTGCCACACAAGAAAAAGCTGATCGCCGCGGGCGTGCTGGCGGCGTTCCTGGCAAACCCGGAGAAATTCGTCGACTATGCCGGCCGCGCCACCGAGTTCGCCGTGAAGGAGTTCGGCAAGGCGGGTATCGAGCTCGCCACGGCGGTGACCGGCGGAGCCGCCCGCGGACTGGACGACACGATCGGCCGGACGCTGGCAGCCTATGGGTTGAACACCGCTCTGCTTCGATCCCTCGCGATGGGGATGGCCGGGCTGGCAGTGGTGCTGTCGTTCCTGGTGATCATCGGGCTGCCGGTGCGCTGGCTGTTCCGGCCGATCGTGTGGCCGGTGCGGGTTGCCCTGTCTGTGCGGAGGGCACATCGGGCGGTGTGAACGGGAAGACTGAGAACGCGGCGGATCGGTCTCGATACGGAACCGTCCGCGTGACGATCCTGGAAGGAGGTCGGGCAGTCTTGCCCGACGCGGTTCCGACCCGGACGTCGGGCAAGACTGCCCGACCTCCTTGCCGATTTGATGATTCTTCCTGCCGGGAGACGGAGTTCGGATGCGGCCTGGGCCGCGAGTGAGCCAAAGGAACGGATCGGGGCGACAGGATGAGTAATCGCCGGATGAACCCGCTGGACGAGCTGGAGGCGCGGCTGTCGCGGCCCCTGAAGGTTGCGCTGTTCGGTCACCGTAATGTGGGCAAGACGACGCTTCTGGCGATGTTTTACCGCCAGGCGTCAAGCGGCCAGGTGCCGGGCCTCCGGCTGGCGGCGGCCGACGCGCGCACCGCCGAGAACCTCGCCGAGAAGGTCGCCCAGATCGAGTGGGGCCATTCGATGGCCGGCTCGCTGGCCGAGACCTATCTGAATCTCCGGCTCTATCACGGCCCCGCGCGTTTCGACCTGATCGTCAAGGATTACCAGGGCGAGCATGTTACGCTCGGCTCGGAGGAGCCGATCCACGAGTTCTTCGCCGGGTGCGACGCGGTGTTCCTCTGCCTCGACCCCGAGGGCTCGACCGACCCGGCCGAACGCCGACGCCGTCAGCAGGAGGTCGAGAACCTGCTCGAGCGCTACATCGAGCGGTCCGACGACGCTCGCGCCGACCGTCCGGTCGCGCTTTTGCTCACCAAGTTCGACCGCGTGCTGACGCACGCGGGCGATCCGGGCAACTCGTCCTCAGATCCCGGGGAAGACGACGACTTGCTTCCGGCGATCCCCTCGGAGCTGGTCGAGCGGGTGGTCGACACCCATTACGGGATGACGCGGCACGCGCTGGCGGCCCATGCTCCGGAAGGCGCGATCTTCGGGGTCAGCTCGTTCGGCCCGGGCGCGCGGGGAAATCGGCCGCCGAGCGAGCTCCAGCCGATGGGCCTGGAGGGTCCGCTCTCGTGGCTGGCCGAGCAGCTCGAGGGGCGCGACCGCGCGGCGATGACCGCGGCGTGGGACCGTGCCCCGCGCGACCTGGCCCGGCTGGGCCGGGCGGTCGCCGCGTACGAGCATCGCTATCCGCGGTCGAATCGCTCGTACGAGTTTCGCGAGCGGCTGGTGGAGCTGGGGCGCCGCCGCCGACGGGGCTGGATGCTCCGGCTGGCGGGTTGCGTGGCGCTGGCCGCCGGCGCGGTGGCCGGATACGATGCGATCGGCTTCCGCCGCGCGTCGGCGTTCGAGCGCGAGCCCGATCGCTCGGCGCCGGCCATCGCGCGGCGGTGGTCCGACCTGCTGGAGTGGCACCCGTCGCTGGGCGTCTTCTGGCCGGACCTGGAGCGCCAGGCTCGCGCCCGGAAGGCCGAGTGGCAGGTGAAGGCCGCGGGCGTCCAGGTCGCCAACGGCACCGACACACCCGAGCTCTCGACGCGGCTCGGCGGCCTGAAGGACCAGTCGCCCAGTCTGGCACCCGCGATCCGCGAGGTCGAGCAGGCGCGCGAGCTGGTCCGCCACGACCGACGCTGGAAGGAGGTCGAGGGCGAGGCGCGCTCGCTGGCCGCGCTCGACGACCCCGGCCCGGCGCTCGCGTCGATCGACGCATTCTTGCGGGAGTATCCCGACACCTCCCGACGCGCCGACGCGCTCAAGCTGGCCGAATCGCTCAGGCAGGTCCAGAGCGCCCGCCGGTTCGCCCAGGATCGCCAGTTCGTCGAAGACCTGGTTCGGTCCGAGTCGCTGCCGAACGTCGGACTTGCCGACCTGATCGAGCGCGCCCGCCAGTTCCTCGCCGAGCATCCGGACAGCCCGTCCCGCCCCGAGGTGCAGCACCGGCTCGACGAGTATCTCCGCCGGCTCGACGAGCAGGACATCGCCCGGGCGCGCGACTACTCGCGGCAGTATCCCTCGCACTTCGCCGCGCGGATCGAGCGCTACCAGGACTATCTCAAGGCTCATCAATCCGGCGGCCGGTTCGTCGGCGAGGCCATCGAGGCGAAGGAGCGGGTCCATCGCGAGTGGGACGTCTACGCCTATCGCCAGGCGTATGACCACCTCGCCGCACACTCCGACGACGTGGCGGAGGTCGCCCGCCGGTTTCGTGAGTATCTCCGCGACCAGCCCGACGGCCGGTACGCGGCCGATGCGCGGGGCTACCTCGAGTGGTGGGAGAAGGTCTCGAAGACCGGCGAGTACCGGGTCACGCTCCGCCGCGGCGAGGTCGAGCCGACGGTCGGCAAGTACTTCTCGGGCGCGGGGCCGGACCTGGGCGTGGTGCTCGAGGTGGCCGGGACGACCTATGGCCCCTCGTCGATCATCCGCGACTCGCACAGGCCGATCTGGGACTACACGTTCCCGAAGCCGATCGCCTGGAAGCTCGGCGACCCGATCACGATCCGGCTGATCGACTACGACTGGTCGGCGAGCGAGGTCTACATCCTCACCAGCCGCGCCGGTGACCCGCTGGCGATCCGCCTGCTCACCGGCACAATCAAGCCCGCCAGGGGGGGGCGCACGACCCTGGTGTTCTCGTCGGACTTCCAGATGCCGCGGCTCACGGAGCCGGAGTGAGGGGGGCTCATCGCGATCTCGAGCGAGATTGATCGGAGTTGTTACGATGGACGGTAGGCGACCCCCCGAGCGCCGTATTCCAGGAGGTTGCCATGCCGCTGGTGATTCCCGATGATGTGCTGCAAGAGGCTGGTCTGGGCGAGAGAGACGCCCTGATCGAGTTTGCCGGCCGGCTCTTCGACGCCGGCAAGCTCAGCCTCTGGGGCACCGCAAGGCTGGCCGGCCTGAGCCGGGTTGCGTTTGAGGAAGAACTGCTGACGAGGCGAATTCCTCTCGTTCGCCCCGACGAAAGCGATCTGGCCGACGATCTCGTCGCGCTGGATCGCATGGGAATCTCCACTTGATCTTCGTCATCAGCGATACGTCACCGATCCGGGCGCTGGCCCATCTGGGCCGGCTGGACCTTCTGGCGGCGCTGTTCGACGAGATCCTGAGACCTCCGGCCGTGGACCTCGAACTCCGTTCGCCGCCGGGAAGCCTCCCGTACGTCGATGTTCACCGCCTGTCCTTCGTTTCCCTCGGGTGTCCGAGCGACCGGCAGAGGATCATGGAGTTGCGGCGAGAGTTGGACCCTGAGAGTCCGAAGCGATTGCGTTGGCCCTCGAGCATGGCGTCGGGACGCTTCTCATCGATGAGGCGGCCGGGCGCTCGGTTGCACGACGGCTCGGCCTGACGCCGATCGGCGTGCTGGGCCTTCTGGTTCGTGGCAAGCAGCGCGGGCTCATCAACCTGATCTCGCCGCTTCTCGACCGACTGGAGCACGAACTCGGTTTCTTCATCTCCAGATCGTGGCGAGCCGAGATATTACGACTTGCGGGCGAATCAAGGCGGCGTGAAGATCGACTGCGATATGACCTGGTCACGATACCCGAGATCATTCCCGGCGTTGAGGGCGAGATGATTGATCGAGTCTCCGTGCGATACGAGCAGGCGGTCTACGGCAGCTTCGCGTTCTGCCGCCGCGGGTATGGCATGCTGGCTCACTCGGCGGCGTGCCGGCCGGAGTGGCTGGCCGCGCTCAAGGCGGCCTGTCAGCGCTACGGCGAGCCGCCGGCGGGCGTGGTCGAGGCCCCGGCGCTCTTCGCCCGGCGGATCGAACGAGGGCCGTGGATGATCGTCGGCATCTTCCCGCAGGGCTGCGACGACGCCGGGCGCCCGGGGGCGCTGGCATTCCACGCGCTGTTCGTCGGCCGGTGGGTCTATGCTCGCGCCGGCGCCGATCCGTTCGTGTTCGGCGGCCTCACGCGCGGGGACTGGGGCGCCACGGACCTCGACGCGACACTGCCGCCCGGTCGCGCGACGATCCGCAGCGCTCCGTTCCGCCGGACCATCAGGCCGCTCGCCTCGCACGAGCACGAGGGCGAATCGTTTCGCGAGATCGTCGCCGCGATCGCGCGAGGCCGCCGGGTGGCCATCCAGTCCGACGGACCGATTGACCGGATGGCGCGCGACGTCTGGCGTGCCCTGCCGTTCCGCGTTCGGCTGCGGACGTCGGTCGCCACCTGGGCATTCGACAACGCCAACGGCTTCGACCTGGCGGCCCTGCCCCGGCTAGGCTTTGGAGCCCGCGAGGCCGCCGACCTGATCCTGACGTCGCGGGCTGGTCGCATCTGAGGCCCCCGATCGAGGTGTTCGTGAACGTGTTGTCCGATGATCTGCATGACCAGGACCGGCACTGGAGCCGGCACGCGAAACGCTACGATGAGGTCTTCCTCGACCCGTACGCGCCGGAGGTCGAGAACCCTCTCTGGGCGGCGCTCGAGGCGATCCCGGGCGCCCGGTCGAAGACGGTCGCCGACCTCGGCTGCGGCACCGGGCCGCTCCTGCCTCAATTGGCGGCGCGGTTCAAACGGGTGCTCGCGCTGGACTTCGCGCCGGGCATGCTCGAACGGGCCAGGGCCCGGCTCGCCGGCGAGGCCGCCGACCGCGTCACGTTCCTGGCTCGCCCCATGCACGAGCTCGGCGATCTGGCCGGGAATGTTGACGTGGCGCTGGCGGTCAACTCGCTGGTGATGCCGGACGTCCGTGTGATCGACCGGACGCTCCAGGCCATCCGTGCCATGCTTCGGCCCGGCGGGCGGTTCCTTGGCATCGTGCCGTCGATCGACGCGATCGCCTATCACATGATGTTGCTGTACGACCGGGCCCTCGAGCGAGGCCTGGCGCTGAAGGACGCCGAGCGGCTGGCGTCGGCCCAGGCCGAGCGGCGCTACTACGATTTCGTCTTCGGGCGGTTCCATTACCAGGGCCTTCGGCAGAAATTCTGGCAGCCGTTCGAGATCGAGCATCGGCTGACCCAGGCCGGGTTCAAGGACGTCCGGCTCGCCAAGGTCCTTTATCCCTGGAGCGACGTCCTGGCAGATGGTGAAGATCTCTCCGAGTATCCTCGGAGCTGGGACTGGTTCTTCCAGGCTGGTTGCGCTGATGCGGGATCGCGATCCGTGAGCTAAGATGATAAGGTCCGCGGGCGTTCGCGTCTGGACGCGTATCCGGCCGTGGTATGACCTCTGGCCGACGAGTCGGACAATGCGACGGGGCGGGATGCGGGGTGATCCGACCGCGGCCCGGGCCGTCGGCTCGCGGAAAGAACCTCCTGGGGAATTGGCGTCATGGCCTCGCAGTCTCGGAACATGCCCGAGCAGGAGCACTCGATCAAGGTCCGCTCGAATGAGCTGTTCATCCCGGACGCGCCGACCGAAACCCGGGTCACCAGGCCGTTCCCGGATTATCTGCGCGAGACGCCCGCGCAGCCGCTCTCACTCGGGATCAAGGCGATCCTCTGGATCCTCGGGATCGTCGTGGCCCTGCTGTTCGTGACAGCGCTGTGGAGAGTCGTCCATCGCCACGGGACGCACCGCTCGGCCCACAGGCCCGCCGTCAGGTCGACCTGGGAACCCAGCAAGCCGGCGCAACGGTTCGCCAACCCATCACCGGCCGCCTTCTCGGCCTGAATATCCTCTCGACTGGGGGCGGGACGACCGCCTTCCGGCTGGCTCCTCCGAATCTTCGATACCTGGATCAAGGATCTCCTCGACAATGACTCACTTCCGGATCGTCCTGGCGGCTGTTGCGCACCTCGCGCTGGTCCAGTTCCCATCCGGGTCGCCGGCGCAACAGGCAGCCGGAAACCCGCCCACGTCCGTGACGGCGCCGGCGCCGGCATCGGCGCCGGCGGCCGCCGGAAACGCCGCCCTGTCCCTTCAATCGATCAACGACGACTACAACCGCCAGCTTCTCCAGATCGAGCGCCAGCGGCTCGACCGGCTGGCGCAGCTCGCCGCCGGGCAGCCGCCCCGGGACGCATCCCGGACCTACGAGGTGCTCTTCCGGCTGGCGATCGCCAACAACCTGTTCGCCGAGGCCGAGGCCGCCGCGGACCGCGTCCGGACATCGCCGGACAATCCCTCGCCGGTCGTCCGCCTGCTGGCCGAAACCATCAACATCATCGCCACGGCCGATCGCGGAGCCTTCGACGAATCGCTCGCCGACCTCAGCCGGCTCGTCGGCGCCGGTGCCTCGGGCAGGAAGCCCGGGGCTCCCGCGCCCGCGGCCGTTCTCGACACCCCCTCGCTGCTCTCCCTCTGCGGCGCCTACTATCAGCGGCTCGTCCAGGCCGGGCGGTTCGACGTCGCCCGCAAGGCATTCGCATTGCTCCACCGCGAGAGCACCAATCCCGATGTCAAGGAGTTCAGCGCCCACCGGCTCCGCCAGCTCGAGCTGATCGGCAAGCCGGCGCCCGCCATCAAGGGAACCGACGTCGACGGCCGGCCGTTCGATCTGGCCGCATTGAAGGGCGACCTCGTGCTCGTCGTCTTCTGGGCGAGCTGGTGCGTCCCCAACGCCGCCGAGGTCGTCTGGCTCGACCAGGTCTATTCCGATTATCGAGAGCGGGGCTTCCGCATCGTCGGCATAAATCTGGACACGCTCCAGAACGGCGGGACCCGTGCCGAGGCCGTCATGCCCAGCGTCCGCCGCTTCCTGCTGGACCACAACGTCCGATGGCCCAACGTGATCAACGGCCAGGGGCCCGCCGATTACGCTGAGGCCTACGGCGTCACCGAGATCCCAACCAATGCCCTCATCGGGCGCGATGGCTCCGTCATCCAGCTCGACCTCTCGCGGAAGAATCTGGACCAGGTCGTCGCGCGGGCGGTGGGGAGGAGGTGAGATTCGGTTTTCCGTTTTGACACCACCGACAAAAGGGCGGACGGTCATCTCTCGCCCTGAGTTCTTGAAGCGACCTGGCATTCATTCCTTTTTCTCCCGGCTTCCCACCATGCAGTCTTGTGCCTGAACCGATTACGCCGGCATGAAGGTCGGTCGGGCATTCTTGCCTGACGGGGCCCGAGCATCGAGCAAGAATACCCGACCGACTTGAGGATCTTTCCTGCGGGGGGTATTCGGCTGGTAGGGGGTTGCGTCTTTCGTGGTCCATATCGTCAGCCCCCGGCTGAGTCGCGGCTCAACGCACATCTCGACGGCCGGATCGGCGCCCTGGTGCCCTGAAGGGCCGGGGGCTGGACCCGGCGACCCCGGCCCATATGGCCGATGAGATCCGCCGCTGGGTTATCGTGCCCCGGTCGCTCAAGGGCTGGACCGGGCCAAAGGGGTCCGCGCCGAACTGGCCGACCACGTCCGCAAGACCGCGGGATCACCGCCGGCCGCTCGGCCATGCAGCGGTCCTGCCGACAGCAGGGCATCCGACCTATCGCCTGACCGATCTCCGCCTGTGGGCCGACCCCGTGAAGCAGGGCGCGGCCGCTGCTGCTGTCGTCCGGCGATCGGCCCCGTCTTCGGAAGATCCGATTTTTTCGGCGGAATCCACAAGGTCGAGCCGAAGGGCGCTCGGAAAACCTCGGCCGAGCCGTTGTCTCCATGATGAGGAGGCCATAATAACAAGAGGACATACATCGTCGGTGGAACGGTTGGCTCCTGGTCGCCCCGACCGATTCGACGACCATTCGACGGAGCGCTTGTGAGGGAATCGCTTGCGAAGAACGGAGAAGAAGAGAGCAAACAGACACGTGCAAGCATGGACGTTTCGCAGGTCCACGGTAGCGTGAAAGCTGGCAGGCAGCAATCAAACGCCGCTTGACTGGACTCCCAGGTTTTTGGGAGGATGTCAGATAAGTCTCGCCGTTCTTGATCGAACAACGTTGAGAGAGTTCCGCTGAGGCGAATGGGCGGAGCGGGAGACCGGCGCCCGGTTGGTACGATCCGCAGGAATGATCCGGAACAACGGTTCGGGCCGGACGCTCGTGGACCGGGATGGACTGGGGTCCGGCGTTTGATGTGAAGCCAGGGGGTCGCGACGCCGGTGATGCGGTTGCGGCCCATCCAAAAAGCGCGCGGCCGGATTTCGCGTCCGGCACAAGCCGGGACGACGCCCGTAATTGAGTAGGCAGCGACTGTCGCGGTGATCGGGCATCGATCGTTTGGTTGGATCGATCGATCGGAGTGGATGATCGGGTTCGGCCGGCCGGGCCGGGACCAGTAGCGGACTTCACCACGATGCACACCGGGCGCAGATCGGGATGTTCAAACCGCTGGAGACGCCGCGCGTCGCGTCGACCGGTCTGCGAGGTGATGGAGTTCCGCCGCCTGCTGTCGACCTACGTGGTCACCAGCTTGGGCGACTCTGGCACCGACTCGCTGCGGTGGGCCATCGAGCAGGCCAACGCCGGCTCGTCGCCCAGCGTGATCGACTTCAACCTCGCCACAAGTGGCCCGGTGAAGATCCAGCTTGCATCCCCCCTGCCCACGATCTCGGCGCAGGTCATGGTCGACGGGACCACGGAGCCGGGCTACTCGGGCACGCCGCTGGTCGAGCTCGATGGCTCGAAGCTTACTGGCGGCAGCAACGACGGGCTGGTGCTCTCGGGCGGGAAGAGCCTCGTCCGCGGGCTGTCGATCGGCGGATTCTCGGGCTCGGCCATTGTCCTGGAGACGCAGGGCGGCAACACCATCGCGAGCGATTACCTGGGGCTCGAACCGACCAGTGACGCGGCCATCCCCAACGGCAACGGGCTGACCATCCTGGGATCGTCGAACAACACGATCGGCCCGGCCCCGGGCCCGGCGGGCGGCGGCGGCAACGTGATCTCGGGGAATTCCGGCGACGGCATCCTCGTCGAGAACAGCGACTACGGGTCGACGCAGAACCTGATCATCGGCAACCTGATCGGTACCGATCCGAGCGGTCAGGCCGCGACTGCCAACGGCGAGGCGGGCATCGCGATCGACGGAAACCTTTCGGGTGGGAACATCATTGGCGCCACGGGAGGGCCGTTCGGCAACGTCATCTCGGGCAACGGCGGGACGGGCATCCAGGTCAGCGACGGGGCGGCCGGCACCATGATCCAGGCCAATCTCATCGGCCTGGCCGCCGACGGGACAACGCCGCTCGGCAATCAGGGCGACGGCATCCTGCTCGACAACGCACCACTGACCATGATCGGAGGGACCGGCACCGGCGACGGGAACGTCATCTCGGCCAACCAGAACAACGGGATCGAGACCGCCACGAACACGCAGGGGCTCTGGGTCGCCGGCAACTTCATCGGCACCGACATCACGGGCCAGCTCGCCGCGGGCAACATCGAGAACGGGATCGACCTGGCCACATCGTCGAACCTGATCGGCGGCACGGCCGCCGGCGCGGCCAACATCATCGAGTACAACGGGACCGGCCGCGTCGGCGCGGGGGTCCAGCTCGTCGGCCAGGTCATGCAGGACACGATCCTGTCCAATTCCATCTACGGCAATGCCGGGCTGGGTATCAACCTCGGCAGCGGACCCACGCCCAACCACGCACCGGGCACCGCCGGTCCCAATGACTACCAGAATTATCCCAGCCTGAACTCGGCCCAGTCCGACGGGTCCAGCCTCACCCTCGCCGGGTCGCTCTTCGCCGCTCCCAATGAGACCTACCTGCTCCAGTTCTTCTCCAACCCGACGGCCGACAACTCCGGCTTCGGCCAGGGCAAGACACTGGTCGGCCAGATGAACGTCCAGACCGACGCGCAGGGCGACGCCACCTTCTCCACCAGCGTGCAGGTCTCCGTCCAGGCGGGGGCGATTCTGTCGGCGACGGCGACCGACGGCTTCGGCAACACGTCCGAGTTCTCCGCCGACCTGACGGTCCAGGGACAGATCAACCTGGTGGTCAGCGGCACGGCGACGCCCAACCCGGTGCTCGCCAGCAAGGACGTGACCTACACGATCAACGTCGCCAACCAGGGACTGGGCGATGCGCACGGCGTGATACTGACCGACCAGCTTCCGGCTGGTGTGTCGGTCGTGTCGGTGACGCCCAGCCAGGGCTACGTGATGCCCGAGATGACCGGCGGCACCCTGGGAGTCGGACTCGGCACCATCGCCGCCGGGGGGTCGGCCACCGTGACCCTCGTCGTGCAGACCGGGTCTGGCTCGTCCGGCACGATCGTCGACAAGGCCGAGGTCACCAGCCAGGAATCCGACCCCAACACTGCGGCCGAGTCGACCTCGATCCCTGTCGTCGTCGTGACCAACGCGGACGTCTCGGTCTCGCTGGCCGAGTCCCCCTCGCCGGCCCTGGCCGGCGGCGAGTTGACCTACACGATGACCGTGGTCAATCAGGGCCCCGACGGCGCACCGAACGTCGTCGCCACGATGCCAATCGCCCCGGGCCTGTCGTTCGTCTCGGCGACCTCCGACATCGGGAACGTCGCGCTGTCGGATGGTCAGGTCGTCGCCGATCTGGGCGACATGGCGGCGGGGAGCCAGGCAGCCGTCACGATCATCCTCCGCGCATCGGCCGCCGGCTCGGTGACCGCGACGGCCACGGTCTCCAGCGAGACGATCGACCCCAACCCGAGCGACGAGACCTCGTCCGTGACGACGACCGTGGATCCAGCGTCCGACCTCGCTCTGGGCATCACGTCGGACAGCGCCGTCGCCGCCACCGGGATCACGCTCAACTACACGCTGAACGTCACCAACAACGGGCCGAGCGACGCCAGCGGGGTCGCCCTGACCGATGAACTGCCGGCCGGCGTGACGTTCGTCAGCGCCACGGACGGCCAGGGCAACACCCCCGCCACGGTCAGCGACGGCGAGCTGACCTGGCCAATCGGTTCCCTGGCCAACGGCGATTCGGCGACCCTGGTGGTCACCGTGGTCCCGACCGCGCAGCCCGGCTCGACACTGGTCGACACAGCCAGTGTGACGGGCGGGCAGGTCGACCCGGTCGTCACCAACAACGCGGCCGAACTCAGCGTCCCGGTGCGCGGGGTGAGCGACCTGTCGGTGGCGGCTGCCCTGCAATCGGGCGACGCGTACGTGGGCCAGCCGATGACCTGCACCATCAGCGTGACCAACCAGGGCCCCGCCAACGAGCCCGACGCCGTGCTGAGCAGCAGCCTCCCCGCAGGGCTGACCGTCGTCTCGACCCGCGCAACGCAGGGCCCGACACCCGCGGTCAGCCAGGGCATCCTCACCGCGAACCTCGGCCCGCTGGCCTCGGGCGCCACGGCTCAGGTCACGCTGATCGTGACGCCCGGCGCCACGGACACCGGCATGGTCACGATGGGGTTCTCGGTCCAGGGCCAGGACTACGACCCGAACCTGTCGGACAACACCGCGGTCGTCACGGCCAACGTCGCCGCGTCCGCCGATCTGGGCGTGTCGATCGAGCCGGGCACCGGCCCGGCGGTCGCGCAGGTCGCCTGGACCTACACGGTCCAGGTCCAGAACGCGGGTCCGTCGCAGGCCACGGGCGTCCTCGCCACGATCCCGATTCCGGCCGGCGTCGCGCTCGTCTCGGCGACGTCCAGCCAGGGCCTCCCGCCGGCGATCCAGCAGGACGGCAGCCTCGCGGCCAACCTGGGCGCGATCGACTCGGGGGACTCGGCGACGATCACCGTGACCATCAACCCGACGCCAGCCGCGTCGGGCAGTTCGGTCTCGCTGACGGCCCAGATCGCCGGAAGTGAATTCGACCCGGCCGCGGCGAACAACCAGGCGGCGATCGACGTCTCCATCGCGCCGTCGGTCGACATGGCGATGAGCCTCGCGGCGACTCCGCAGGTCGTGCCGAGCGGCCAGATGGTTACCTTCGCGGCCACGGTGAAAAACGCCGGCCCGACAACGGCGACCGGCGTGATCGTGACCTTTCCGCCCGTCAATGGGCTGGACTTCGTCTCGGCCACCCCCAGCCAGGGGATGACGGCCGCGGTCTCGGGCCTGTACTTCGCCCGGCTGGGCACCCTGGCACCCGGCTCATCGGCCACGGTCGCGCTGAGCGCGCTGGCCACCACCTCGGGAAGCTTCACCCAGTCGGCGTCAGTCTCGGAGGACCAGTACAACATTAACCTCCCCGCGGCCTCGGCCACCGCCGTGGCGATGGTCCAGCCGTCGCCAGGCATCGTCCAGTTCGGCGCGCCGGGGGTCGAGGTCACCGACATGGCTGGCGTCGCGGTTCTGCCGGTCGCCCGTCTCTACGGCTCCGCCGGGACCGTCACGATCCATTACCACACGGTCGCGATGAACGCCACACCGGGCCTGGACTTCACGCCCACGTCCGGCACACTCACCCTCGGGCCCGGCCAGACCGGCGGCTCGATCGCGGTGCCGATTCTCAACGACCCGTACAAGAACCAGGACCAGTTCGTGAACGTCGTGCTCGACAGCCCGACCGGCGGCGCCGTCCTGGGCGCGGCGAGCACGGCCCAGATCCACATCCAGGACATCAACCCGAACTTCACCCCGCTCCAGGTGACCGGCCTGTCCTGGTCGGGCTGGGCCGGGGCGATCACCAGTCTTACCCTGGGCTTCTCCGCACCGCTGGATCCGGCCTACGCGACCAATGCGGCCGACTACCGGCTGATCGACCCGGCCACGGGGTGGAATCTGGCCCTTGCATCGATCACCTACAACCCGACGAACTTCTCGGTGACCATCGTGCCGCAGGCCGCCATCCGGTCCGGCCATTTCGACGAGATCCAGGTCGTCGGCGCCGGTCCAGCGGCGATCCGCGACCTGGCCGGCAACCTCCTCGACGGCAGCGGCACCGGAACGCCCGGCTCGAACTACTCCGCCCTCTTCGCCCAGGGGAAGCAGCTCTCGTACGTCGACAACGGCGGCAACCGGGTAAAACTCCGGCTCAAGGGGAGGGGCTACCTCGAGCAGGTCCTGACCTCCTACGGCGAGGGCGTCACCCTGAACCTCGTCGGCGTCATGCCCCACCACACCACCCTCACCGGCAAGATCATGCACCACAAGGGAGGCTCGGGTCAGACCATGCTGGGCACCATCGGCGGCCTGGGCCAGTTCGGCGACGTGAAGATCCTGCTCAAGACTCCCCCGTTCCGCGTGA
>JAKAUH010000845.1 GCA_021818605.1 Planctomycetota bacterium | reverse complement strand
GCCTCGTGCTGCCACTCGGCCAGGTACTCCGGATCCGAGGCAACCTGCTTGAGCCCCTCGAGCGGCCCGCGGCGCGTCTCGAACTCGATGACCTTCTGGCGGTCGCGCTCGGCCTCAAGCGCCTGGTTGAGCAGCAGCTCACAATAGTCCTGGATGGCGGGAATCCCGGCCTTCTCGGCGAGGGCCTCGGCCAGGTCGAGCGCCCGCGCCGGCAGGTAGAGGATCAGCCGGTCGATCTCGTTCCCCGTGCCGATCGGCCGGTGCTCGCCCGAGCGGAACACGGGCGGAAGTCGTCGCCATCGCGAGAATCGGGGGCGCTTGGGCACGGTCAACAGACTCCCCCCGGGCGGCGGATCGGCGAGGCACTCGACTCGCACTTGTCCCCATCGAGGATATCCCGCCCGGCCCGCCGCGCGAACCTCGGACCGGCCAAACGTCCCACGCGGGGGCAGTCTCGAACGCGTAGCCCAACGCATGGGTGGCTCACGGGCGCGAGGATCAAGCATGCCGGCCCGGCACCATCCGCCGATCCGAACCGGGTCCCTTGGAGGAAGCGGCTCGGTCCGCCGATCGGGGCCGATCCGGCCCGGGCCGATCGGTCGGGGGACAGGGCCTGCACGAGACCCGGGCCGATCGGGAATCCTCGGTGCGCGGCCGGTGAGCCACACCAGCGATCGACGCCCTAGTGCTCTGCCACAGATTAAACTTCGGGTTGAGGGAAGCGGGGTTTCGTAGGGATGGCTCGGAATCGACCGGAGGACCAACCCTAACTTTAAGCTGTGACAGAGCACTAGGAGCCTGTCCGAGTATTCGCCTTTCTTCGACGTAAACCCTTGGTAGCAAAGGATCTGCTCTAATCAGGCGTAACATCCGCAACTCCTTTGGCATCAGGGAGTTATGGATTTTGAAGCCGAATACTCGGATAGGCTCCTAGAAAGCCTGACCTACGACGGAGAACCGACCGATCCGAAGTAGGTCAGGCTCTCAGCCTGACTCCGGTCCGAACCCGCCAGCCTGCGCCCCACCCGGCAGCCCGGCACGCCTCCGGCCAGGTCGCGCGGACCCGCCCGATCGGACGCGGCCGGAGCGCGGCATCAACCGGTCCGGCGCGACGCTCTTCCCCGCTGGTGCTGCGTGCATGGGGTACTCGTTGTTTCCCCTTCGCGGCTCCCGTCCGCCGAGCCTGGTATACTGGAAACGTCGAGAGTCGCGGCCCGGCGATGCGCCCAGGCTTTGCCGCCCAAAGGTTCGGGGTTCCGGCATGACACCTGTCACGGTCTTTTCGCGTTGCGTCGAGGCGATCCAGCAGGGTTTTCTCATCCAGCGGGCCAGCGAGAAGGACAAGGAATTCCACTTCCAGGACTGGTTCCGGGCCCGGCTGGAGGAAACCGGGCGGAATTTCGACCTCGGCGGCCGGAACAGCTACCCGGATTTCCGCATGGTCGCCACGACCGAGGGCTACGAGCTAAAAGGGCTGGCCTACCCCGGCCGCGACGTGAACTTCGACAGCAACAGCCAGATCCCCTCGGGGTTTCACAACGGCCGGACCATCTACCATGTCTTCGGGCGATACCCGAAAAAGCCCGATGGAGACAGCTACCCGGTCATCGACCTGGTGCTCTGCCACGGCGACTTCCTGAACGCCGAGCATGAATACACGCACGAAAATAAGAATATCAAAGGCTTCGGCAGCTACGGCGACATCATGATCCGCGACCGCAAGATGTACGTCGTGCCGACCCCATTCCACCTGGTCGAGGGCGTGGCCCACCGTCAAACGCTCATCCTGCCGCACGACGTGGAAGCCGGCCCCGAGTGCGTCGAGGTGGGCGAGTTGCGCCGCCGCGAGGCCGACAGCCTGATCGTCGGCTATTCCTTCGACCTCTTGACGAACGAGCTGATCCCGAAGTCGGTGCCGAACCCCGGCGCGGGCCGAGAGCACGTCTTCCGCGCGTGGCGAGCCAACGGCGCCGATCCCGAACCGGTCGCCATGAGGGGCACCGCGACGAAACCGAGCATCTCGCCGAAGCAAGGCACCCGTCCGAAGCGAGGCGCCCGGCCGCAACCACCGGCCTCCAGGACGGACGCGGACCAGGAAACCACGGAACCATGACATGCGGCTGATCGAAACCGACGCCTTCCCGTTCGAGTTCCTCTCCCGGCTCGCGGAGCGCGAGAGCTGGCGGAAGGAAGTCCATCGCCCAATCTATCATGTGCACAAGTGGTGGGCCAAGCGCCTCGGCTCGGTCTTTCGCGGCATCCTTCTCGGCACGGCGCTTCCCCAGGAGAGCGACCTGGCCGCGGCGTTTTACCAGCATCACGACTTCCGGGATATCACCGTGTTCGACCCGTTCATGGGCTCGGGCACGACGGTCGGCGAGTCGCACAAGCTGGGATTCACGGCCCTCGGTCGCGATATCAACCCGGTCGCCGTGGAAGCGGTGCGGACCGCGCTCGGCCCGATGGACCAGGCTCGCCTGCGCACCGCGTTTGACACACTCTCCCAGCACATTGGCAAGGAAATCCGGGCGTTATACAGCTCCCGCGACTCGAAGGGCCATCCCTGCGAGGTGCTCTACTTCTTCTGGGTCATGCAGGTCCCTTGCCCCGGATGCCAGAAGCCCGTCGACCTCTTCCCCTCCTGGGTGATCGCCCGGAACGCCTACCCGAACCGCAAGCCGGAGGTCCAGACCCTCTGCCCCGCGTGCGGCGACATCTTCCCCGGCCTCCACGGGCAGGAGGAAGCCACCTGCCGCTCCTGCCAGGCGCACTTCAACCCGGATAAGGGGCCGGCCAAAGGCGCGAAGGCGGCCTGTCCTCATTGCCACGCCAGCTTCAAGATCCTGGATGCGGTCGCCGCAACCGGCACCCGGCCCGAATTCCGTCTCTACGGGAAACTCGTCCTCACGCGAGCCGGCGCCAAGGAGTATCTCCCCGCCACCGCCGCCGATCACGAGGCCTACCGGGAATGCTCGGCACGGCTGAAGGAACAGACCGAGCGGGGCAATCTCCGCCTACCCACGCTGGAGCTGGCGAACGGCTACAACACCCGCCAGGCCATGAGCTACGGCTTCACCGCCTGGCGCGACTTCTTCAACGACCGGCAGCTCCTGACCCTCGCCTGGCTGCACCGGGCTATTGACTGGATCATCGATGAATCGGCACGAGCCGCGCTCCTGACGCTCTTCTCCGGCACGCTCGAATTCAACAACATGTTTGCCTCTTACAAGGGCGAGGGCACGGGCGCGGTTCGGCACATGTTCTCGCACCACATCCTCAAGCCCGAGCGGACGCCCATCGAGGCGAACGTCTGGGGCACCGCAAAAAGTTCGGGCTCGTTCTCGAGCCTCTTCCGCAGCCGCCTGCTGCGAGCGGTCGAGTACCGGAAAATGCCCACGGAGGTCAACGGCCCCGGCACCGCGAAGGGCCGAATCTGCTCGCCGCCCTTCACCGGCCGGGTCGAGGAATCCTGGCCGCAGGACGGCCGGCTCGGTGATCGGGCGATCTACCTCTCATGCGGCGACTCGGCCGCCACGGGCCTGCCCGATCGGAGCATCGACCTGGTCGTCACCGACCCGCCGTTTTTCGACAACGTCCATTACTCCGAGCTCGCGGATTTCTTCCACGCCTGGCGGCACTTGACGTCCGAGGCGGCCACTCCGGCCGACGGCCGAACCACGCGCAGCCCGTCGGAGGTGCAGGACACCGACGCCGGCCAGTTCGCGGCGAAGTTACGCAACGTCTTCCGCGAGTGCCACCGCCTGCTGAAGGACGACGGCCTATTGGTCTTCACCTACCACCATTCCCGCGACGAGGGCTGGAAGTCCCTGGCGGAGGCCGTGCTGGGCGCCGGCTTCGTCGTGGTGAACAGCCAGCCGGTCAAGGCCGAGATGTCCGTGGCGACCCCCAAGTCGCAGGCAAAGGAACCGATCCAGCTCGACATCATCGTCGTCTGCCGCAAGGGGGGTGTGACGGAACGGCAGCGGCCTTCCATCGACCATGCCGTCGAATCGGCCAGGGCAAAGCTCCACAGGCTTCTCGCGACGGGATTCGAGCTCTCACGCAACGATCGCAAGATCGTGCTGCTGGGGCAGCTTCTGACGACCCTGGGATCGCCCGAGGACGTCGAGAACATTCTTCCGTTTTCGGACGTTGAGGTGGGCGAGGTTACGGCGCAGAAATCGATATGCCAGCCGTCGTTATTCGATTGATTCTTGCGGGGGCGGCGTCCGATCAGGGCGGCCTCTAGGAGGCTGTCCCCGAAAAGTCTGCTGATTCTGCGGATCTCGATGATTTTGACGGTCGGTTTGCCTTAGCATGAGGAGTTTGAGCTTGTTTGATCTCCTCAATCCGCACGCGAGGCCGGTCATGA
>JAKAUH010000347.1 GCA_021818605.1 Planctomycetota bacterium | reverse complement strand
CGACAGTTGAGATCCTGGAGGGGCTCAACGAGCCAACATCGGGCGAGGTGGAGATCCTCGGCCTGCGGTGGGCGGCCGATGAAATGGCGATCCGCCAGCGGATCGGCGTCACGCTTCAGGAGACCCGCCTGCCGGACAAGGAGACGGTCTTCGAGATCGTCACCCTCTTCCGCAGCTTCTACCATCGCGGGATTGAGCCCGACGAGGCGATCGCGCGAGTGGCGCTCGAGTCCAAGGCGAACGCCTACATCGAGCAGCTCTCCGGCGGCCAGCAGCAGCGGCTGGCAGTGGCGCTGTCGCTCGTCGGCGATCCCGAGATCCTCTTTCTCGACGAGCCGACGACCGGGCTGGATCCGCAGTCGCGGCGGCAGCTCTGGGACGTGATCCGCGACCTCGGCGATCGTGGGCGGACGATCGTCCTGACGACGCATTACATGGACGAGGCCGAGCGGCTGTGCGACCGCGTGGCGATCGTGGATATGGGGAAGATCATTGCCCTGGGCTCGCCGGCCGAGTTGATCGCGAGGCTCGGTGGCGATCACGTGATCGAGTTTGCCCTCGAGTCGAACGATCTGCCGTCTCCCCCGGCCGACGTGTTCCTCGGCCTGGATTCGGTGCTCTCGGCCCGGACGGAGGCCGACGGTTACAGCCTCACGGCCGCCGAGCCGCACCGCGCGATCCCGGCTCTGCTCGACGCCGTTGCCCGGATGGATCGCCCGCTCGCCCGGCTGACCACGCGGCACGTCAGCCTCGAGGACGTCTTCGTCTCGCTCACCGGCCGCCACCTGCGCGACGACGAGAACGGAGAGGATTCCGCCACGGCGAAGCCGCGCGGACGCCGCGGACGGCGACGAGCCTCCTGACGCGCCGCCACGGCCCGAGAACACCCATTCCGCCGCGGCCCACGACTGGGCTCGAACAGAACCTCACCAGCAGGCCACCGATGTTACGAAACTCCCCGCTGTTCCAGCTCTACCTCGTCCGGCTCCGCGACTTCTACCGCCAGCCGGCCCGGATCTTCTGGGTCTACGGTTTTCCGACCGTGCTGGCGGTGGTCCTGGGGATGGCCTTTCAGAACCGCGAGCCCGCGCCGATCCAGATCGACCTGGTCGACGCGCCAGGCGCCTCGTGGATCAAGACAGCGCTCGACGAGCACAACGCGGCCCTCGGGCGGGACCGTTCGGCGAGCACGACGCACACCGGCATCCCCGCGGTGTTCGTCGACCAGGGTCCCGAGCCGGACGTGATGAAACGCCTGAAAACGGGCAAGACTCCGCTGGCGATCCAGCCCGAGGGCTCCGACACGTGGGTCTATCACTACGACCCGACGCGGCCCGAGGCGGTCACCGCGCGGCAGTCGGTTGACGACATCCTCCAGCGCGCGAAGGGGCGCAAGGACCCGGCGACCGTCCGGAATGCCCCCGTGACCGAGCCCGGCTCGCGCTACATCGATTTCCTGATCCCCGGCCTGATCGGGGTCAACACCATGGGCGGCGGCCTCTGGGGCATCGGCTTCATGCTGGTGCACATGCGGATCGGCAAGCTGCTCAAGCGGCTGGTCGCCACGCCGCTACCCAGGCGGGACTTCCTGCTCTCGCTGCTGGCCGCCCGGCTGACCTTCCTGATCCCTGACCTCACCGTGCTCCTCCTGCTCGGCACGCTGGCGTTCCACATGCCGATGCGCGGCGGACTCTGGCTGGTGATCCTGGTCGATGTGGTCGGAGCCCTGGCCTTCGCCGGGATCGGCCTGCTCGTCGCCTGCCGGGCGACCACCACCGAGGCTGTCAGCGGTCTGATGAACCTGGTCATGCTGCCGCAATGGCTCTTCTCGGGCGTCTTCTTCTCGACCGCTCGATTCCCCGACGCGGCTCAGGGGTTCATCCAGGCCCTGCCGCTGACCCAGCTCGTCGGCGCCCTGCGGGCCGTGCTCCTCGATGGGGCCACGATCGTCCAGGTCGCGCCCGCCCTGGCGATCCTCAGCGCCTGGGTGGTCGTCACCTTTACCCTGGCCCTCCGCTTCTTCCGCTGGACATGATTCCAGAGCGAAGCGGGGCTCGGTCAACAATCGCCGCATGTCGGCGCCCCAGCCCTGGGTGAACAGCCGGCTGTCCAGGGAAGGAACAGCCACCTCGTCGAGCAGGTGGCCGAAGAAGGTGGCCTTGGCCAGGATCTCCAGGTCGAGGACCGACGTCGACGATTGGAGCGGGATCGCCGCGAGCTTCTCCAGCCGGTGTAGCCGGCACGGCGAGTGGATGTCGAGCAGGGGCATGGCGAAGACCAGCCGGCGTGGTAGCGTCCTGAGCCAGCGCACCAGGCCGGCGCCGGCCCCGAGCGGCCGACGGCCAATGACGTGGTCGCAGTGCTCGATTGCCTGGAGCAGCGGCGCGAGGTGCTCCGGTGTCCACGGCTCGATGGCGGTCGTCACCAGCACCAGAGGCAACCGGGCGCAGGCCAGGCCGATCTCCAGAGCGCCATTCAGTCCGCGGCCGGCGGGTGAGACGATCCGGGTCTCCACGATCCGGCCTGCCTCGGCCAGGTGTTTCTCGAGCGGCTCGATGACGGCGCTCGCCTCGTCCGTGGGCGCGTCGGTGAGCAGGATGACGCGGATGCCCGCGTCGGGCAGCGGATCGCGCTGGAAGTGGCGGAGAAACGGATCGTCGGAATCCTCGATCATTGGCCGTCAGCCGTTCGCAGTTAGTCGTGGGACCCAGGATCCGGCAACACACTCCCTCCGTGCTGGCACTTCCTCAAAACGCCAAGGAATCGTCTATCCTCCCTGCCCGATGAACCGCTCGACCTCGTCGTGATACGCCTCCCACAGCCGGGCGGCGACGGGACCGGGCCGGCCGCCGGCGATCGGTGTGTCGTCGACCT
Organism: Planctomycetota bacterium; assembly: GCA_021818605.1. Lineage (GTDB taxonomy): Bacteria > Planctomycetota > Planctomycetia > Isosphaerales > Isosphaeraceae > JAKAUH01. The sequence goes on along the minus strand of JAKAUH010000347.1, from coordinate 1,500 downwards.
GGATGATCGGGACGACCTCCGTGGTGGTGCCGACGAGGATGACCTCATCCGCGGAGAGCAGGTCGGCGAGCGGGATGCGGCTCTCGGCGAACGGGATGTCGAGCGTGCGAACGAGCCTGAGAACGAGCTGGCGGGTCGTTCCCGGCAGGATCTCGGGACCCTCCGGCGTTCCCCCGAGCCGGCCCTGGCGGACCCACAGCAGTGAGGTATGTGTGGACTCGGTCACGATGCCCGCGCTATCGACCAGGATCGCCTCATGGCAGCCGGCGCGCCGGGCGGCCTCGGTGGCCAGGCAGTTGGCCAGGAGGTTGGTGGATTTGATATCGCAGCGCTTCCACCTCAGGTCGGGATGGGTGATCACCTTCGCCCCGTTTTCGCGCAGGCGGGCGGTCGGGCGGTCGTCGTACGGGCGGACGATGATGACCTCGGTGGGCGGCACCGGTGGGTCGGGAAAGGCGTGCGTGCGCGGGGCGACGCCCCGGGTGATCTGGATGTAGACCGTCCCCTCGACGATCCCGCCCGCGTCGATCGTGCGGTGGACCCGATGGATCACCCCATCCACGTCAACCGACGGAAACTCAAGCTCCTGGAGGCTCCGCCGTAGCCGGGCGAAGTGCTCGGCCTCGAGCCAGCAGCGGCCGCGGTAAATCCGGCAGACCTCGTACACGGCGTCGCCGAAGAGGAAACCGCGATCCCAGACCGGCACCTTCGCCTGCTCGACCGGCATGATTTCCCCGTTCAGGCAGGCCAGAACCTTCATCGATCTTCATCCTTTCGACGCATTGCGGGACGCACAGCTTGATTCAATCCGAAGTCGATCGCCTTCGGAGCCAGGATAATCGGCCCGCTGCGCGGCAGCAATGGCGCCGGAAGAGGTAGGAGCGGCTTGCACGCGTGCGGACTGGCCCTTTCCCCAGGCGGACCACCGGGTCATAATGATTGGTCGCAGCGTTCGACCGTTCATTTTGGTCGCACGGATGCCTTGCCGGAAGCTCGGCTGGCCCCGCGACCATGACGCTGGGCCAGGCGACGTCCCGGCCCCGAAGATCCTGCCCCGACGAGGAGACAACCCGCCCACCATGTGCCGAATCCTGCGGATCGCGGTCCATCTCGCCGGTGCGGTCCTCTGCGCGTCGGGTCCCCGCGTCGCCCGTGCCGGAGATTACGCATTCTACCACGAAAACGTGATGGGGACGTCCCTCGAGCTGCGAGTCCGGGCGGCCGACGAGGCCGCGGCCCGGCGGGCCGAGGCGGTTGTCCTCGGCCGCATCGATCGCGACTCCTCGATCTTCAGCGGATACGACTCGCGCAGCGAGTTCAGCCGCTGGCAGTCCGGCGCAAGGGGCGGCGCGAACGTTTCGCCCGAACTCTTCGAGGTAATGCAAGCATCCGACGCCTGGCACACCCGGTCGCTCGGCGCCTTCGACCCGCGCGTCGAGGTGCTCTCGCGGTTGTGGGCCGAGTGCGCCCGACGGGATCGTCTGCCCACCGACGACGAGC